>NZ_WJID01000026.1:0-46138 GCF_010994055.1 Gracilibacillus thailandensis
TTATTCAAACCTCAAATTTCTTCATAACAGGAATGCTCCCTATTTATAATTTTTGTTATTATATTGAAATATTTATATAACGCTCTAAAAATTCATAGGAGCGCTTTGAAGCATAAATAGGATCGTGCGAATACGTATATAGTTCTACTGTTACAAAACCATCATATTCAATTTCATTCAACACTCGAAAAATCGAATCAAAATCCATCGTTCCATCACCTGGTATTAAATGATAATGCTTCTGATAAGCGATATCTTCCATATGCAAATTCCATATTCTATTTTTGAAATTTGATAATAACTCGGGTAAATTTTCTCCGATTACCTCCGCATGACCTAAGTCTAAATTTGCACCTAGTCGATCCGAACCTACTAAATCGATAACTTCTAATAGCTCTCTGCCATTTTCAACTAAAAGTCCTGGTTCATATTCGATTCCTACATTTATTTGTTTTGCTTCGGCATACTCCATAATTTCTTTAAGCGACTCAACTAATTGAATAAGCGCCTGATTAGGAGGATTACCTGGAAGACACATTCCACTTGTAATACTAATGTTTTTTGCCTCTAACTCAACAGCCATATCTATACAAGCTTTTGTATATGCAATTCGCTTCGATCTTTTTTGTTTATCAGCATTACAAATAGACGGTTCAAATGTAGGCTCTCCTGTTGGATCAAAAAAGAAGCCCGCAACCGTATTTCCATTAATATTAGATACTTCTAATTGATATTTATCTAATTCATACTTCAAATCCTTTACCCAATTTGCATTAGTTGAAGGAGGAAATGCATGAGGGGTATCTGCAAGTATTTCCACACCTTGATAACCTGTTTTCCCTATTTCAGAAACGGCATTTGTTAATGTCATATTTTGATAACCATTTGTACTGTATGCTAATTTCAAAGCTATCACCCCTAGTTTAAAAATCTTATACACTTATAAAGTCTAGTTTGTAGTTCCTAGGGAAGCAGAATGGGCGTCCCTAGGAAACAATTTTTATTTAGATTTTAATCCCAACAGAAAATTAATTCTGTTCACCATCAGTTTGTTGTGCATTAAATGTCCATTCTAATTCTAAAGAATCTCCTTGGAATTGGTTTTGATCTTCTCCATTATCAACAAATACAAACTTTACTGAAAGATCATCTAATGTACCTGATGGAAGTCCTTCTTCTCCTAAAATTGGAATAATAGCAGATTCAGCAACAGCTTCAGGTGTCATAGATTTAAGATCTGCCAAAGTAGTTTCATAGACAACCTCATCAAATTTATCTAGGTTCATTAAAAATTCTACTTTGATATGTTCACCAAAATCTTCGGTGTTGTCATCATTTGCATCTATGACGGAATAATCAGTATCCAATAGAACCCTAGCGATATCTAATGAACCATTATTTTGTAACTCAAATGTACGAATCATTTGGTCGCCTGGCTTTAGATTGTCAATATTAATAATTTCTGTTGGCTCAGCAGTTAAATCTAACGTACCAGCAGCAAATGTACTATTTGTTACTTCACTATCGCTAAAGTATGCGAAAGTTCCACCACCAACTAGTGATAAACCTAACGCTGCAGTTGCAATACTCATCCCTAATTTCTTTTTAATCCCCATCTTAGCGTCCTCCTAATAATTAGATATTATTTAACTTAAACTTTTTTATTGGCTTGAGAAGATACTATCTTTGATTCTTCTGTTCTTTCTCTTTGTTGACTATCCAGTTGTTTTAGCGCTTGCCAAATACTTATTACTGAATAAGTAAGTAGAAAAACACCGGGAACAATAAATAATAACGCAAGCCCTTGTTTTGTATTAGCAAAGTTTGTGATATACCCAACATATGGTAAGTGAATACCTGTGTATTGCCCTACTATGTTCTCAGAAAGTACCGGTTCCATATCTGGTCCATCGTTATTGTCTCCTTCTGTAATATACTGTTGCCCATTTCCCTTCACTTCCACAATTCTATGGGTAATAAGAATATTATCTTTTGTTCTAAACGTGATAACGTCCCTTTCATCAAATCTGGTCATATCACCACCGACTTGAATTAAAATAACCGAACCTGTCTGAATCTCTGGTTCCATTGATCCAGACAATACTGTTTTCAATTGATGTCCGAAAACAGTTGGTTCTCCACCTGATGCACGCACAGAAATGACAACGATTACAGAAAATACTAATACAATAAACAATAGACCTGTAATAATGTTGTTAATCATTTTAAAGATTTTATTCCACTTCATGGTTGAACAACACCCCGATACTTTATAAAATTTATTATCTGAACATAGTTTAGATGGTAGATAGATTCTTGAAACACCTTTTGCTACGTTCGATCACAGTTATTTGTTACATTTTTATACTTAATTCATTAATTCTTCCTGTTCCTCCGCACCGGTAGAAATGGTTATTGTAACAGTTTCAGAATCATCAAAATAAGCAACAGTTGGTGATGTTAGTTGGCTAATCAGTAGAAGTAACACATATAAAATAACAAGTATTTGTATCGAAAAGGTTGTCCGTCTTTTTATCGCATTCTTATTTGCTTGTAAAAGCCATATATTATTCATTGCAATATCCAACCCTTCGTCATACTCCCCTTCTGCGACAGATTTCTAACTGCCACAGAAGGGTAAATACCAAACTACTTACTGCCAATTTGCTATTAAATATTCAGTTCCTGCTGCTAATTGCTGATAAGCTTGATCAGTTAAGATTCCTTCTTGATTTTGGTGTTCTATCAAGTCTAGGAAGCCATTTAAGTGTTTGACCACTTTATCAGCTTGATCATTTTCTTCATATTGACTTACAGAAGTTAAATGCGTATTTAATAAACGAGCCACTTCTTCATCTGTAATATCACCAGATTCTTTGTATTGATTAACCATGTCATTTAATGCATTCGCATCTTCTACAATGACGGAATCTTCACCTGGTGCCGGGAAGTTCTCACCTGCAAATTGAATCCAATTAATGTTTACTTCACCTGATACCCAATAAACATAAACATCATGGACGCCAGATACACTAGCAAGTTCGGAACCAATTGTTTCCCATGCTTGCCAATCACCAGTAGCTTCTGGGCTTACAGATGCAATTGTTTCTCCGTCAGGAGAATCTAGACGTAATTCAATTTCTGCATCAAAATTAGAAGCATGTCGGAAATAGACTTCTTCCATTTGCTCTAAGTTTAAGTCTTCAAATTTCAACCATTCACCTTCGCCAGTCCATCCGACATTCTGACCGCCGCCTTCATCAGAAGTACTTTCTGTGTCTATACCAGATGACTTGTCATCATAGTACTCTGCTTCAATACGTGGTTTGATAAATTCAATAGTTTCAATACCTTCAAGTGCTGGTGCACCATCGTTACCATTATCAGTCGCAACTAGACTCAATTGCCACCATATGTTATCATTATAGTTATGACCTTCATCCAATAGAGTATAAGTGGCTTCGCATCCAGTTTTATACTCTTGCGGATGACCATGATCATCATGAAGTAAATCTAGTCGCCATTCTAAGTTTTCACAGGCAATTTCTCCATCTTCTTGATCAGTTGCACTACCAGTAACGGTAATCGTATCACCGTTGTTGAAGAATGTTTTGCCTTCGTAGTCGTCAATTTCTACCACTGGAGGCGTATTACCAACTACGATGGTTTTACTCCAGTTTGCCGTCTTACCTGTTGTATCTGTAACAGTTAAACGAACATTGTATGAACCATTTTCAGTGAACGTATGAACTGGATTAGCTTCTGTTGATGTATTACCATCATCGAAATCCCAGGCAAATGTAATCTCATCTCCATCTGGATCTTGAGTACCGCTAGTATCGAAGGATACTTCTTCACCTACTTGTACATATTCCGCACTTGCTTCTACTTGTACTTCAGGTGCACGCTCTAGTACTCCCCAAGAAACCTTGCGAATACCAGATTCTTCATTTACTTCCCACCAAGAGTTACCAAACTCAGCAATATAGATGCTTCCATCCGGTCCTACTTCGACATCCATTGGTAGTTTTAAACCTTCAATGAAATCGTCGACTGATACGATCTCACCATTTTCATCAGTGTCTACTGCCTTCATCCATCCTCGAGCAAAATCATAGAATAGTAGTTTTCCATGGTAAGAAGATGGCAGTGCATTTTCACCAGTCCCTGGCTGATAAACTGGACCTGCACTTGCTGAACGTCCACCACTACCCCAAGGCTCTTTTTCTCCATATGGATAGAACGCAATTGGATAAGTTGCTTCATTCTCAGCGAAATCAAGTATTTCATCTGGAGTAGTTAAAATATCTTCTGCAGATAGATCACCTCTGATGGTACTGAAATCGAAGTTCTCAGCAAACTCTACGAAGCGATCAGTAAATTCATCATAAGGATTATCTCCATTTACATATGGCCATCCAAAGTTTTGCCCTGGCTCGGTAATAACATTAAATTCATCATAATCTTCTCCATCTGGTCCAACATCCCCTTCATAAATGTATCCAGTTTCTGGATCAAAGGAGATACGATAAGGATTTCGGAAACCATAAGCATAAATTTCACCACGTGCACCTTCTACATCTACAAATGGGTTATCTTCAGGTACGGAACCGTCTTTGTTTAGACGTAGAATACTACCTCGTAAATCTCCTAGGTTTTGAGAAGTAGTAATCGAATTTACTTGTGGTCCATTTGTTGCTGGATAGTTATCCCCTAGCGTTAAATATAACTTGTCATCTGGCCCAAATTCTAAGAAACCAGCTTGGTGACAACATTGTGGATCAGAAGGAACTTCCAATAAAATTTCTTCTGAATCCGGGTCAATTGTGCCATCTGCATAATCAAAGCGAGATAGATTATTAATAATTTCCCCATCTTCAGTGTATCCTGGTACGGAGTAGTAAATGTAAACGTAACCATTTTCATCAAACTCAGGGTCTAAGGCAATTCCCATTACACCATGTTCCCCTTCAGTTGTTGTATCAATGTCTAAAATTTGATTTGTAGAACCATTTGGTTGTGTTTCATACACACCACCATTGATACTAATTGAGAATACACGGTTATCATCCGTTACTTCTAATGAAGTGGGACGTGGAACTGCATCTGTTAATGTTTCAGAAACTAATCCTGGTTTTGGAGAAGGTTCATCACAGTTTGTATCCGTTGCCATACCGAAAACATACTCTAAACCTCCAAGAAAATGTTGTTCAAATTTTTCCTCTGATGTCCAAGTTTGTGAATGGTGCCCTAACGCTGTAATGAATACACGTCCTGCTTCTTGAGGGCTACACCAAGAAGTTGGGTGATCATCAAATTGACCGCCACGTTCACCTTCCACAGAATCGGTATCTAGGCTTAGCAAAATATGCTTTCCAGCATCACGTGGGTTCATATCTTCAGGGAAAATATAAACTTCTTCCAGTTTTGTCCATTCTCCACTTGTAAGATGTTCTGTCGCGGGGTGTTCACTATCCTCTACTAAGAAATTTACTTCTTGTGTCCAAGGGTGAGAATCAAAGTAAGCCCCTACCATTTCACCATATTCTGGCCAATCATATCCTGTATCAATAGCAGCGTGTGCTCCAATGAAGCCACCACCATTTTCTACAAAATCAATAATTGCATCTCTTTGTTCTTCTGTTCCGAAGTTCATAGTTGTATTACCAAACATGATGGCATCATAATCTGCAAGAAATTCAGGTGTGAAAGCTTCGTCCAATGACAAATCACCTTCTCTCGCCTGATCTGTTCCATCAACAAACGTTACTTCAAAGCCATTTTCTTCTCCCCACTGAGGCATCACGTCTTTAATATCTTCGATTGATGCATGACGATAACCTGCAGTATGGGTAACAACTAACAACTTGTGTACTTCTCCGTCTTCATGGTCTCCTTCATGTGCGGAAGTCGTTATTGGTTGCATCAATGGCGATACCAATGTCGACAATACAATGATTGCAATGAAGAAAATACTACCGATTTTCTTTTTTACCATTCGTTTGACACCTCCGATTTGATTTAATCCTTAGATGCCTAGACCTGTTGCTGTTAGTAATTAAAAACCACTCTATTCTGCATTCTGCTCGAACTCCATTAATCACCCCCTTAAATTAGACAATTACAAAGAGTTTCGGTTCGTATTCTATTTTTTGGCTAGCAAATCTTATTAGCAGTAAATAATTCTTTGAGTTTTAGAAATTGAGTATCATTGTATTTTCAGTAGAAATAATCATAGGTGATATTAATATGGGTTTGATTTTAAATGGGAGATATCTAGGTTGAAGGGTTGAAGTGATAACTTGTGATGTAATCCTTTTCATAAGAAGACCTATAATATATAGATACCAGCTATAAACAAGCATGAAATATCAAGATAAAGCGCCAACATCTATATAATACATTAATGTAAACCTTTACATTGGTAAAGATACCAAACCATGTAATAATTGTCAATAAATTTTCAAAATTAAAGTTATTTTATTAACTTCCTCGTATAGCTTCCTTCTTTCGCTTATAGGTTTTGTATATATCATTTTTAGCGAATCCGAATGTATTGTCCTTTTGCTCACCTTCATTACCTAAAAAAGCTAATGAAGGTGAACAAACCCTACCTTAATTTTTCAATAATCATATCAAATAATTCTAAGTCCTTTTTAAAATCTTCAGGTGTCGTTTTTAGCAAAATCCCTTTGGTCACAACCTCAAAAAAATGTTCTAATTCCAGGGTATAGGGATCCTTAAATGTCGGTCTTGTCACGCACTCTGAATAGTTACCATTTACTGTTTTGGCTAAAATTAAATTAGTAGGTAAATGACGAATATAGGGCGTATTGTATTGAACTGTTAGTTGTTTATTGTTTCCAAACACCTCAATATGGGCATCAAACCTAATAATATTATCTATTCCAGTTTCAAAGGTAGTATAAAAATCGTCATATTCTAAAGTTGCTGTTATAAACTTACCTCCGTTCCAATTAGATGCCGACACAACTCTATTCGGAAATCCAATTAATTCACGCATTGCAGATAAATCATGACTACTTAACCCACACAACAACCGATAAGTAGTGCGTAATGTATCAGGTGCATCTTCTCCAATTGCTTCATTCACCATTTTCATAGCTCGCTCTTCTTTATCAACCATTGCATCTTTGGGCATATCATTAAACCGAAGAACATTACTGCTTTGTTCTATAAACAAGCTGTTTTGCCCTATAATATCACGTACTTTCACATAATTAATTTTGTCTAACTTCTTCATTTCATGTACTGCCTCAATAAAAGCTGGTGCAAACCTTCTCATATAACCAACCATTACATGCACTTCATTTTTATCACGAGCCTCAATAATTCTATCCGCATCAGATTTAGTCAAACACATTGGTTTCTCAACTAGTACATGTTTCTTATTTTGCACTGCAGAAATTACACAGTCAGTATGATATTCATCACTATTTAGCACAAAGATTACATCAAGATCCTTCTGTTTTGTTAACTCTTTGGCATCTGTAAATAAGTTGGTTACCCTATACCTTTCACCTATAGTTTGCAATAGCTGTTTAGATATATCACACAATGCCGTCACTTCATACTTATCCGATAATGATTCTAATATCGGCAAATGTATTATTTGTGCTACTTCTCCTAATCCTATAATTCCTACCTTTAATTTGTGATCCATCATTATCTCTCCTGACTTTTTCTTAAGTAATAGAATCAGCTTTATCCTTTGACAGCACCTGCTGCACTACCTGCAATAAAATACTTTTGTACAAATAAAAAGAAAAGAAATACCGGAACCATTGTTAGTGTTGCAGCAGCAGTTATACTTCCCCAATCTGAACTATACTGTTGCATAAATAACTGTATACCTACCGGAATAGTCATTACATCCTCTGTTTTTAAAAATATATTAGCTATTAAGTATTCATTAAATGAAAATAAAAAGGAAAAAATAGCTACTGCTGCGATACCAGGTCCTGATATAGGAAGAATAATTTTAATAAAGGTTTGAAATCGATTACAACCATCCATTCTAGCTGCCTCTTCTAACTCCCGCGGTATCGAATCAAAATAACCCTTATACATCCAAATTGCAAAAGGTAGGTGAAGCGTAACATAAAGAATAATCACTGAGTAAAGGGTATTAATCAACTCTAAATGTCGAAACATAATAAATAATGGTATCAACACGAGAATAATCGGAAACATTTGCAGCATTAATAATGATTTTGAATAGATAGAAATAAATGTTGAACGAAACCGAGATATGGCAAACCCCGCAAATGCCGCAACAATAATACTCAATAAAGTTCCCCAAAACGTAACAATTACACTATTCTTAAATTGGGTCCAAAACATCGTTTGAGTATGTAAATGTAGATAATTCTCCAAAGTAAAATTTTGAGGTAATATATGAGTTGACGTCCTCATTTCAGAATTACTTTTGAAAGAATTTAATATCATGGTGATGATAGGTAGATTAATTAAAAATGTAATAACTATTAGAGAAAAAAACAAAATAGTTTTTCTTATCCCTTTATGTTTCTTCATCCATCTCTCTCCCTTTTTCAATCTTCTTCTTGAAATCTCAGCATTAAATAAGCTAACCCCATTAGTATGATTAAACTTACAATCGCAATGGATGAACCTATACCTAACTCACTTTTGATAAATGTGTAATTATATGCTAATACGATTAAATTTTCTGTTGCATTGATTGGACCACCCTGTGTTAGTAACCAGATCGTGTCAAAATCATTAAAAGACCAAATAGTCATAAGGATCCAACAAACAACAGAAATACCTTTAATAGAAGGCCAGGTGATATGGAGAAATGATTTCCACCTATTAGCACCATCTATTGTTGCTGCTTCGTATAAATCATTACTAATAGTTTGTAATGCTGCTAGAATGGATACCATCATGAAAGGGAAGCTTCTCCAAATTTTAATAAGAATTACTGAAAAGATAGCTCCACTTTCTGTTCCTAAAAAATTTATTGAACTAAAGCCAAAAAAAGTAATCATTTGATTTAATAGAGCATTTTCATCAGCTATTAACCATCTCCAACCTACAATTGAAACAATAGAGGGAATAATCCAAGGAACAAGTAGGGCAACTCTAAAAAACCCTTTTAGCCATACATCTTTATTAATCAATACCGCAAGTCCTAACCCAGCTAAATAACTCCCAATCACCGCAAAAAACGCAAAAACAGTACTAAAATATAATGAATTATAAAATTCTGACATTCGAAACAAATCAATATAGTTCTGTATGCCTGCAAAATCACCAGGTTGTATTAAGGTACCATCTTGCAAACTGTACATAACCCCTACAATTAAAGGGTATAGATTGATCATTGCAATAAGAATAAGTGATGGTAATAGAAAATTATAAGGAGCCCAATCTATTTTTCTCCTATTAAGTGGTTTCTCTGCTTTACTTATATTCAGTAAACTCAAAGGGAACCTCCTCCTGTTTTTTATCTAAGAAGAGCTAGTTTATAAAACTCTTCCATATTTTTTATCTATTCACCCATAATTTCTTGTAAACCTCCTTCTGCTTCTTCCATTGAACTCATTACATCTTTTCCTGAAAGAATCTGTTGCGCTAAAGATTGTAAAACACCATCACCTTCAATTTCATTTAATTCCGGAAAACTTCCATTAAAATATGTAGAGGTAGTAAATGCATTTGGAATATACTCATCGTAGACAAATTTATAGTCTTGGTCTTCTTGAAAATATGGCTCTTCTGAGAAAGAGACTCTTGCAGGCAACTGATTAGAATTCCCCTCTGTCCATAACGGCAACTGATTTTCAGACCACCATTTTAAGAAAGTTTTAGCTTCTTCCGGATGTTCTGTTTGCTTATAAAGCATAATGTTATTAACCCACATAACAGTTCCTTTATTTCCATTGGGACTTTCTAAAGCTGGTAAGATACCAACTTCATCCGTTATTTCTGGGAATTCACCTCTTGTGCCTGGTGTACCAAGGTACAGCGCTGCGTTCCCTTGTCCAAATGAATTTAATGCATCATCCTGTCCCATTCCTGGAGATGCAGGATTAATTGAACCGTCTGCTTGTAGATCAGCCAAAAATTGAATTGCCTCCTGATTTAGCTCATTATTCACTAACTCTACATGACCATCTTCCGTAAAAATACCTCCACCATTGTTGAAGATTAAGGTAAATAAAGTATGAACACCATTATTTGCTCCACCTTCAATAGCTAATCCATACTGACCATCTCCATCAGTTAACTGATTAGCAGCCTCTCGAAACTCTTCCCAATTTGTTGGCACTTCTACTCCCGCATCTTCAAATAAGTCTTTTCTGTACCAATATACCCTTGTATCTAATCCCCAAGGTAACGCTAGATAATGACCGTCATATTGCATTGCTTCGATAGTTCCAGGATAAAAGTCATCTAGTTTTCCTTCAGCTTCCCATTCTTCAATTACATCATCAATCGGTAAAATAGCATCTTGCCCATAAAATTGGAATGCTTGAAAACCGGCTCCAGTACTTATATCAGGGGCTGTGCCTGATGCGATTGCTGTAGTAAATGTTTGATACCAGTTTGCCCATGGAGTAGATTGATAGGTTACATTTATATCAGGGTGTTCTCTATTGAATTGATCAACTATTTCTTCAGCTGCTGTTATGTATTCTGAAGGTCCCCAAGACATATCCCAAAAGCTAAGCTCCACCACTTCTCCACTTTCACCTTTATTGTTTTCACCAGAAGTATTACCATTAGAACTATTATT
Organism: Gracilibacillus thailandensis; assembly: GCF_010994055.1. Lineage (NCBI taxonomy): Bacteria > Bacillati > Bacillota > Bacilli > Caryophanales > Bacillaceae > Gracilibacillus > Gracilibacillus thailandensis. The sequence goes on from NZ_WJID01000026.1 coordinate 10,784, forward strand.
AGTCCTATTTTCACTGCTAGATGAATCACTTGAACACCCTACAATAATAGTAAAAATAATAGCCAGTAATAAAACATTTAAAAAACGCATTTTGTTACGCATAAACATAAACCTCCATGATTGATTTAGTATTTTCATGCCATAAACTACAGCGTTACGACTACATTACTCATACAATATAACGGTTTGTTTTCTTCTCCACCTCCCTAAAACCGAATTAAAATAAAAACGTTTACATTTTACGACAAATGTTGCAATAGGCATTATTTTTTATTGAATCCTTGATATAAGCAGGATGTTTACATATGATTCTACATAAATAATGATATTTACCCCTACTTAATCACTTATAAATATAAACGTTTACATTTATAAGTAAGCGCTTACTAGTTAAAACAAATGTTACCATACTATTTTTATATTTTCAATAAAATTTCTCATTTTTTTCAATATTTTAGGTGTCTCTTTTAATTAACTGGGTAGGAAGTATTATTTTTCTAGGAGCAATGCTTTCACTACTCTCCATTTGTTCAATTAATATATTAACAGCTGTTTTCCCCATTTCATGTATTGGTTGTTTAATAGTTGTTAAAGATGGACTAATAATACTAGAAGTGCTAATATCATCGAAACCTACAACGGAAATATCATTAGGTACTAACAGCTTTTTCTCCCTGATACCATTTAACGCACCATATGCAATTAAATCGTTAGCACAGAAAATAGCCGTGAATGTTGGGTTCCCCTTTAATAATTCTAACACTGCTTTATAACCAATTTCCATAAAATTAGCATCGTTGCGCGTTGAATAAATAATATCTTCATTTATCGGAATGTTGTTTGTCATCAAGCAATTTTTATAGCCAAGCTCTCTTTGTTTAGATGCTCGATCAGTTCCAATATACGCTATACTATTGTGTCCTCTGCTTATTAAGTATTCTACAGCATTTATGGCTCCGCCCAAATGATCGACGTCTACAGAAATAATGTCCGACAAGTTTTGGCTTTGTAAGCCTACCATTGATATACCATTTTCATAGAAAGTAGAAAGCTTTTCATTTACCTTTTCATCCATTCCATGTGTTAACGGTCCAACAATAATCCCGTCCACATTTCTTTCTTCAAATAGTTCCAAAACAGATATAATTTTATCCTTTTCTCTATTATGTGATGCAAGTAATAGTGCATAACCTTTATCCCATAATGCATTTTGAATAACTTCCGCTAATTCAGACCAGTAGCTTGCTAACTCTGGAAGGATAAAACCAATCATTTTTGTCTTTTTTTGTTTCATAGATCTAGCACTATAATCTGGTTTAAAATTCATTTTTTCAATCGCATCTAGTATTTTTAACCTAGTCTCTTGCTTCACTTTATCTTTCCCATTAATAACTCTGGAAACAGTCGCAATTGATACATTTGCCTCTCTGGCCACGTCTTTGATGGTTTTTTTCACTTTCATTCAGATCCTTTCCTGCAGTAAAGTATAAACGTTTACATATATTATGATATAAATATCGTTCAAAAAAATCAAGACTTTTTATCTATTTTTTTGACATTTATTAAGTATTTCGAATCAGTTCAATCAGCAACGTTTTTTACAACTTTTTATACATTATGGTTTGTAAATCTTGAAAACCAATTCGGTGATAAATCTCTTTCGCAAAGTTGCTGGCAAATACATTGAGACGAATTTCTTTAAAACCACGATATTTACTATCAGTCACCGCAGCTTGTAATAATTGCTTAGCTATCCCTAGATTCCGATATTCGGGTAAAACATACAGCTCATAAATAAATGCATGAGGTGAATTTGTAATATAATCTACGTTTTCCCCAAGCAGAATCCAACCAGTAATTTCTCGATTGACATGTTCATACACTAAATAATATCCATTTTGATCAAGTGTAAATAACGCCATTTGTACAGCTTGTTCTTGACTGATAGCTTTTTTAGATAACGTACCTTCATTTGCAGCATCCTTCGCTTTGGACAAAATAAACTGCACATCTCTATTCGTTGCCTTTCTAATCATAGTTACGCCCCTCAAAATAGCATTGTAATGATGTGAATCACCATCAGTAATAGCATATTTCTCCGATATGGATGATTAACTATACAGTTTGACGGCTGTTCACCATAATAAAGCATATGTCATAAATTCTTTTTTGTTCTGTTGTACAGAGGGACTGTTACACCGATACTATAAAGTAAAGGATATTCATAGTCAATAATCAAAAGCTACCATCCGAGATATGAAACGAAATCTCGAGATGGTAGCCTTTTTTGTTTCACTCATCTAATTATGAATTAACGGCATGTCCCCATTTATCGCTCCATCACAACTTCTACTGTGGTATGGTGTTTTCTGCGTTGATATAACCAGCACCATAGATGTTATTATCACGGTCTTCCCACAAATCCACTCCATTTTTCAGTAGTTCTTTTATCTCATCAGGTGTTAAATCTGGGTTATGCTGCTTCATTAAACTAACTACGCCAGCACAAATTGGTGTCGCCATCGACGTACCTGACATGGTAAAGTAATCCTCTCCGACACGACTTGATTTTTGCAATTTATCAATATATGAATTTGGTGAACGCAAGGATATAATATCAACACCAGGTGCTAGAATATCTGGTTTCACTTCACCGTAAATCGTTGGTCCTCTACTGGAGAAACTTGCTACGTCATCATCTCCGCGAGTATCTGCGGTATCACGATCATCTAATGCTCCAACGGTAATAACACGATCACTCAGACCTGGACTTGAAATGGTTTGTGGATCAGGTCCGCTATTACCAGCTGCAACACAGACAGTAATCCCATTCCTCCATGCTTCCTCTACAATTTGAACCAACGGATCCCGATCTTCTTCTCCATAATCCTGTGGCTCTGTTCCAAGGGACATACTCATGATATCAATCGGAGTATCCGGATTATTTTCATTATATTGGATACACCATTCTACACCTTGGATAATCGTATCTAAAGAACCAGATCCTACATTATTTAATACTTTCACACCTGCAATATTTGCTTCTGGAGCTGGTCCTGCGTACGCTCCTGAAGAAGCAGAACCATTACCCGCTGCATCTCCTGCGCAATGTGTTCCATGACCGTTATCATCGTATGGTTCAGAGCGATTATTGACAAAATCCACAAAATCAGTGATTCTTCCTGATAAATCTTGATGAGGATATACCCCTGTATCAACTATTGCAATTTTGGTCCCTTGGCCTGTTAATGTTGTATTATTACGAATGACTTGTTTCGCGTTAGCTGATTCAACCGCTACATCCAATAAGGCGTGAACCTCTTTATTCTTATATACCTTTTTGATATGTTTACAGTTTGATAGTATCTCATCCAAGCTGTCAGGGGTCATATCTGCTGAACAACAGGAAATCCTCGAATGATAATGATATAACTTATTTTTCCGATATTTTTTAGTGACCTCCTCTATTTGGTGACAACCCGATTCATAAGCCTCCGGATGAAACTGAACTATAACTGACAGTTTTTTCTTACGTTTTAACCTTTTCTCAGCTAATCGATGCAAAAAGCATGGTGTATATTTAAAAGGGCGATACAGATTAATTAACTCATCCCGTAAAGGACGATCTAACTTACTCGCATGGTTACGTACCGTCTGAATCATTGAATATCCAAACAAATTATCCCCTCATTTCTTCTTTTTCTACAAGCTATGAGTAAATGAGGGGGTTGGAATCCATGATTGTCCATAAATCGTCGAAAATAGGCGAATTTGCAAGAAAAGTGGGATTTTCTTTAATGGACCCACAGAAATATAAAAGAAAGCATACCAATGGTTCAAAAGGTATGCTTTCTTCTTGCATATTTTTAATAGAAAAATTGATCGCTTCGAAACTATATCCAAATCATCCATGGTTAAAGCGTAATTGTTTAAACAAACAATTATTTAGCTGGCCTTTGACCTTTACCAGGTTTTGGTTTGTTTTTTGTAGTGTTATAATCTTTTATCGCTTGTTTGAGTTCTTTTTCTGCCTGCTCCAATTCCATTTTTGTTGCTGTATTGTTATCTGCAACAAGTTGAGCTGTTTCAATTGCATCATGGAACACCTTTTTCGATCCTTCATCGTATTTGATAGGGTGATTAGCATTTTCTGTTCGGTCATACAATCGCTGTGCTCGATCAATTGTTTTCACTAATTTTGAAGCATCAGCTTGAATGGTCACCTTAAATGTCATACCTGGAAAAAGAACTTCCTCGCCATTATGATCTTCCATTACTACATCATTTATAGTGATATTACTGATTTCTGCATCAGCTTTCTTATGTGTACGGAAGATCAACTTTTGTAAACTTTCATTTAAAGAATCTGCATCCTCAGATCGATCCTCTGCTACGAATTGTAATTCTCCTGAATTAATTTCATGCGTCAGGATACGGAACCCTTCTTTCTCTGCTGTTTCTGCAAAACCTTCAAAACTGATTTGTTCTTCATCAAAGCGAATCGTAACATGTTGAGTTGGCAGTTGTCCTTTCATGCCTTCTAGTCCATATACTAGAGAGAACTTTTCCCCTGCTCGAACGCTATTTTCACCAGACAAATGCGCTGTTAGCTCGGATGGCTCTTCGTCTTCATCATCTTCTGTAACACGAATAATCGCTTCAGCATACACTTCAGGATTCGCCACACTTGTTGCTCTCACACGTACTTCCCCTGCCGCAAGTGCTGTTACTAATCCATTTTCAGAAACTTCTGCTACTTCCTCAGTAGATCCTTCCACACCCCATACTACTTCTTTGTTCTCTGCATCTTCGGGTAAAATGGTTGCTTCTAGTTGGTCACTTTCTCCAACTGTTAAATCTACTTCTTCCTTACTCAGCTTAATAGTTTCTACTATCACTTCTTCGTCAGAATTTGATTTATCAAGTGGGATTAAAGTAAACTCATCAACTGTTCTACCACCTATCGTTTTCGTAATAACTTGAAGATTTTCTCCATTAACTTCTACAGCTGCGTACATTTGCGTTTTTTCATCATCGACAACTTTTTGCCATGGATATTCCGTAAGACCGTAGTACTTATTACCAGTACCTCCTGGTGTCAAATAAGTAGTCCCTTCACCTTCAGCAACCTGTTCTCCATTTTTCATCGGATGTGAACGTAAATAAATATGGTCATGACCATTAAGAACGAGATCTACACCGAACTCATCAAATACTGGTACCCAGTGCTCTTGGACAGATTCTGTTACATACGTACTTCCATAAGGACTACGGTGAAACACTGCAATCGTCCAATCTTTGTCATTTTGTTCTAAATCTCTTTGTAACCACTCACTCTGTTCTTCAAAATCATATTCGCTATTAAGGAAAACAAAATGAATATTATTATAATCAAACGAATAAACCGTTCCGTCTAGCGTTTCACCAAAATAATCTGAGCTCGGATTATTATAGTGTGCTAAATAATCCTCATTCATCCGGGTTCCAGTCACTTCATGGTTACCTACAACCGTTTGCGTAGTTGTGTTTAGCAAATGTTCTTGAGCTGTCTCAAACCACCAATTCCACTGCTTTTCATTATGACCATGATCAACCATATCACCAAGGTGAATAATAAATTCACTATCCGGATAATGATTAAACGCTGTATCCACTGTATTGCCCCATAGCTGGTAAGTCTCTAGCGAACCTGCCTGGGAATCACCAAACACCAAAAATTTCGTTTCGTTACTATTAGCTGGTGCAGTCTTAAATGTTCCTGTCTCGCTATAATATTCCTTACCATCTCCAACACGATACGTATAAGAAGTTCCTGGTTCCAGATCATCTGCACTTACTTTATGAACACGGATCGTACCATCCAATGTTGTGTTATAAGAATAGTTTGTCCCTGTATATTCCATCACATTGTCTGCATCAAAACTAGAAAATTCTTCGGTTTTCACTAATTCAACAACTGTATCATCAACACTCGGATGAGTATTCCAGTTAAAACGCCTCTCAGTTGTTGATTCCGCACCCATAGCAACACTAATATTAGTTGGTTCCATTTCCCCAGCAAGTTCTGAAACTTCAAAGCTGTGTACAGGACTGTGACGATTGCCTTCAACTGCCTGGACCATATGAGTTGTCACTTCTTCGGTTAAAAGTGAGGTATGCAGTATACCATTTTCGTCTGTTACTAGATTTTCATCACCTATACGCTCCCCATTAGCGTAAAGAGAAGCACCTGCTACAGGCTGACCTTGTTCATCCAATACTTCAAAGGTTGTCGTCTGCCCTTGTGCATATTGATCGTCCCATTCCAGCACTAGCTCATGACCAATTTGTGATACCATATTTAAACCAGCATAGCGCTGTGGTTCAGAATCTCCCACTTGTAGTATCTCCCCAGATACAAACTCAATCTGATTTGCACCTTCAGCATCGGCTTTAATGTCATAGTGAATCTGTGCTAAAATTTCGTCATCTGTAAGGTTCTCGTTCTCCAGATTCTCGAACATTACTTTAACCATCCCAGTTTCTGCATCCATAACTTCTCTTACCTGGCCATCCTTTAAAAGAGAATGAGGCGAGACTGACCAATTACTCGTTTTATCTGGATCGAATTGAAATTCCAGATGGCCACCACTCAATTTTTCAACCTGGTCACCTTTAATGTCTACGGTATATGTTTGACCAGCATATACATTTTCTAATGTTGTGTAACGGAACTTCGATGAGCCTGTGTCGACATTAAATTGCCATTCCCGAATTGTCTCATTGTCAGACATATCGCGTACTGCAAGCTTAACATCGTGAATACCATCACTTAAACTTTCTTCCGGTGTATAGCTGATTTGCCCATTTAATGGATAAAATGCAGGCTCGACTTGCTTACCATCAACATACATCCTTATTTTTTCAGGATTGATTAGCGTGTTAGCGGGATGCAGATCAGGGTCGTAATGCGCATCCTCAGCAAAAGCTTTAATTGTTGGCATGTTTGTTTCAATCGTTTCATCTTCTGCTGGATAAATATCACGTATGATCGGGGGTTCGCGGTCTTCTTCGACATCTCCGTACAAAACGCGGATATCATCAACAAAAAGAGTTCCAGCCGTTTTATTACTATTATTTGTCTCCATGTAACGCACTGGCATATCTATCGTTAGAGGTAATGGGCGCCCCTGCGGAATATTTCCTTCAACATAACGCCATCCCACCCAGTCTACACCTGGATTACTACCAGTTAAATTTACAGGAAAGGCGTTACCATCTCCATCACGGAACTGTGCTCGTAGCCAATGTCCTTGCCCATCACCATATACCCACATTCCTAGCTTCATAGGATATCCTGGCACCTCTAGTCGGTTGCTAACACCTTTTACTGTTAAATAGGCACCAGATGTTCCAGTCTTCCCTCGAAAATCGTAATCAAGACGTAGCGAATGATCTCCTGAGCGGACATAATCCTGATTAGACTCCAAATCTGCGTTTACTGATACATAAGTAGCTCCAGACTGATTATAATAACGATCATTAAATGCAAAATCATCTGAAAAACCATCAAAATTTTCTATCATCACTGGCGGCTGTCCAACACTTATACGTGTTTCAGCCGTAACTTCTCCATAGCTTACAACTACTTTCCCATTTACTTCATCTTGGTTTGTAGCCGTAAACACTCCCTTATCATTTACGGTACCAATATCCCCTTCGACCATCCAGTCAAATTGGTCTGCATCAGCCTGAATAACTTGGCCATCGCGTAATGCTGTTACATCTAAGTTCACTGTTTCACCTGGCATAACTGCCATTTCGGTTGCTTCTAGCTGCAGATCAGTCAATTCATTTACAACTTCTACAGATGCCACTCCATCGTTAACATTTGTTGATGAAACTCGTAATTCACCAGTGGACGCATGGCTAGAAGCAGTATATTGGCCATCTGTTATTTCACCGATTTCCTCATCACTACTCCACTCTAGTAATCCATCGAATGATACAGGATGTCCATTGGCATCAACAGCAGATGCATCAAATGAAAAACTTGATCCACTCAAAATCCGCTCAAATGATGGCGAAACAACCAAATTTTCTGGCTCACCTGTTTCTGGCGCTGTACTAACAAGAAGCAACCCATTCGCATTACTTCGTTCCCCTCCATCAGAACCACTATTTAACATTCTTGCAGTGTTCTCTCCAGGCATTCTGCCAATAAAAGTAGACGACCCACCGCCATCCAAGTTCATCGCATTTTCTACACCTAAGTCTTTCATAACAAGCGCGAGATCATCCAGCTTTAAACCTTCACTAAAACCAGGCTGACGTCCATCCACTTCATATAACACAATCGAACCGTCTGGCTTAGTACCAATCGCACTTCGTGGATGTACCCCAGGACTTAGGTCAGTATTGGCTTCACCATTTTCAACAAGCATGGAATTACCGCCGATTGCTGTCACCACTTCATCCCATGGAGATTCAACAAGGAAACTTGCTTCTACAAGATCACCTGCTGTAAGCCCTGCTAAGATCTCTCTTGCCGTCCCGCTTGCGGATAAAACAGCCTGTCCTTCAGTAAGTTTTGTATTTCCTTCATTCTTCCTCACTTCCACAACTTCCATTATCAACGTTTCACCACTTTTAACCATACCAGATTGGATATCAAGTATAACTTCATCACCACTATTATCCGTTTGTGTTGATGTGTAGTACTTATCTGTATACAAGACAAGCTGATTATTACCACGTAAGCGATTAATATGATTGATCGAAAATGATTGGTCGTCTATCTGTAACTCTTTATGAAAATGTTGATTGGGACGAGCATAAATACTCCGACCGTCTTCTGTAACACCGAATGCATATTGATTATTCGATCTCGGAGTATTATAAATTTCTCCATCTACTATAAACAACCCATTCGGAATGCCTGTTGCTACTTCATAAAAGTCACCATTGATACCAGAAATCACGCGGTTACCTAGCCTGTCCACATCCTCTGCCATTTCAGTCAATGTTTGAAAACCACGCACTTTGTCTTGACTTGTCCCACCTTGTAGTTGTAAATGCTCATTTGCAGGGTCAAACTCGACAAAATGCATTTTTTGCAAGCCATGTTCTGTCTCCATATTGCGCCAATTGTATTTTACATTTGGAACCAGTTCCACCTGCCGTGTGTCCAATACTTCGCCATATTCTGTTTCAGGCAGTGGAGCAGCAGTTGTCGTTATTAGTGGAAAAGAAAGTAAAACCCATGCCAAAAAAAGAAGTATGTAGAATACTTTCACTTTTCCCCTCCACCCATCTTTGGTAAATTTAAGATCCATCCTTTTACCTCCTAAAATTTAATATTATAATTTCCAACATCTATTCTAGGAAGCTAATATTAAGTAGAACATGTATTTGTATGAATTTTTTGTAAATGTTTACTCATTTGTCAATAAATAGGTAAAATGACATAGGTATAATGTTTTACTTATATTTTTCTTTATACAAGTAATAAATCTGATATGGGAGAATGGACATTCCTGTTCTTTTTTCTAACTTTAAGGAATTGTAGAAACTTACTTATGAGAGGTTTGGTTAACTTCTGTAGTATGTTAAAAATGAAGAAAGTTTTCTAAAATCTCATGAAATACAGACGATAGATCTGTGAAAACGCAATTTAATAGTTGACATTTCTATTTATTTGTGAGATCATAGATAAGTTAACAAAGTGAAGTAACAACTAAGTGTATCTGGCATTCTACGGAAAGTTTTTCGAAGATGCTTATTCACACTGGCGCGACTAAGGGGTCGCAAGGACGTAAGAGCAGGTAGGGCTTATGTTGCTTAAGTTAGAAAATTCCCAGTGGAACATGTACCGCGGTTAAGTGAAATTCAAAAAATGAAATTTCCCACCCTAATTTATAGGGATATTAAAAAATAAAAAATCTTATGTGTTACTTTAGAAATCAAAGGGGTACTCTTATAGTAAGAGTACCCCTTTTCCAATACATATAAATGAAGAAAGAAGGTTTTAACATGAATAATCAAATAGGTACAATCCAAACGCTGGAGGTGCTACGAAAAATCGATACTGGTTATGTTTTAGAAAACGACATACTCCTTCACCATAATGAAACAGCGTCGGAACTTGAAGCTGAGCAAACTGTTGATGTTTTCCTATATCAGGATAAAAAAGGACAAACTGTTGCAACTACACAATTACCGACTATTCAAATCGATACGTATGGCTGGGCTGAAGTTGTGGAAGTCTTACCACACTTAGGTGTATTTGTTAACATTGGAACAACAAAAGAAATTCTCGTATCAAAAGATGATCTGCCATTGTTTGAAAACGTATGGCCAGCAATAGGCGACCAGCTTTATGTTACATTAGGAAAAGATCGTAAAGGACGCCTGCTCGCAATCCCTGCAACAGAGGGAATTTTGGAAAGGGAATTTGAATTTGCACCGGATGATTTATTAAATAAAACCATTAGTGGTCGCATCTATCGTACAGACAGAGAAGGCTCTGTATGTATAACTGATGAAGGCTATCGTGGGTTTATCCATCACACCGAACGAAAAGAAGAACCACGATTAGGTGAACTTGTGAAGGGTCGCGTGATTGAAGTGAAGCATGATGGCACATTAAATGTGTCACTAAGACCATTAAAACAGCACAGTATGGGTGAAGATGCTGATGCGATATTAGCACGATTAGAAGAAAGTGGTGGCGTGATTCCGTTTTCCGACAAAAGTGACCCAGAAGATATCCGTGACACATTTAACATAAGTAAAGCAGCATTCAAACGTGCACTTGGTAAGTTGATGAAAGAAAGAAAAATTGAACAACATGATGGAAAAACTTATTTAATCACCAAATAACTGCACTTTTCTCAATATTTCGCGCCCTACAAGATCGGCATCTATCGTCAAATAAATCAAATACCTTTAATAGGCAGAAACTGTTGTATCAAAGTTATTTTTGATACAACAGTTGATAAAGTGGAATATATATATATATAAGAAAAGCGCTGAGCACCCGTTTAGAAACGTAACGACTTCAGCATCAACTGAGATAAAGGAATCACGGTGAGTTTACGAACCGATGATGACTTATCGTAGGGCGATTCGTAAAGTCGCTAATTTCTGGGCGTTTGGAGCTAGACAGGCACCCAATTTTCATGCTTTCTTTCCTTATTATATTAAATGCCACAAGTCTATTCCTCATAGCATGTTTCGTTCCCACTCTTCATTAACCAGCTTTGACAAGCCAATCCTATATCGTGAAAAATTTCTGTTTCCACGTTTAATTCCATACTTTTATCTGAACTTGGATATTCAGGTGATTCATTGATAATAAGTAAAGTCTCTTCATCTATCCATTCTATATCAAATCTATTATGGACATCACAATATTCAGTTTGAACAGATCTTATAGACACTTATTCTCGATTTTGCTTTATTTTGTCTATAAGACTAATTCTTAGGGACACTTTTCCTCGGTTTATCTTCCTTCTGTCCGTAAGATTGGTTCTTACGGACAAAGATATCGAATTCATTTCTTTTTTGTCCATAAGATTGATTCTTACGGACATTTATTTTCCATTTGACTTTCTTCTGTCCATAAGATTAGTTTTCACGTACTTATCGTCTACACTTTACTTTTTATATTTTTCTAGGATTATAAAATAGCCATGAAGCATGGAAGTGTAGAGAACGATCTCTTTATAAGACGCCATCCCAGAATGCCAAGCTACCATCCATTATTATGTCTCCTTATTATCGTTTCAACAAATGCAATATTTATCTTTTATTTCTACTTAACCCCAAATACAAAGTGTGCTTTTTCTAATTGATCATCAAAATAATAAGCAAAATTTTGATCGAAATTTTCTGATTCAGTTAAGTATTTAACCTCGATCTCTTGATCAACAATGTAACGATGCAGATCATAAGCAGTCGAAATACCGCTCCAAACATTGATATGACTCCCATCGTTTAAATGAATCATGTACTCTCCTTTTACTTTTGAATGTTTGAACGGACTTTCATTCTCTATCGCAACTTTTTGCTCATGATAAATATTAGTAGCTATATAATCTACTTCTTCCCAACTTATGCTATTCGTCCAACCAAAACGATGCTTGACTATTCTATCTTCCCCCGCTGCATTAAACCAGAAGGTGGTTGAAATAAAAGAAAAGAATAATATAACCATGACAATCAAACTGAAAACTTTACCTACTTGCGTAAGCGTCACATATTTCCTAAAGAATATAATTAATGTAAAACCTATAATAAAATATTTCGATAAATGCATCATAGGACTGGTAAAACTAAGATATTGATTAGATTTGAAAACAAAATAATAGATTCCTTTTATAAACCAATCTATCATAAAATATTCTATTATGATAAGAATGGCTATATTTATAATCACCTTCAAAGCAGCGTCAACTCCTGTTCAAATTAATTAATGATATTGGCAAAAAGAGTGTTTCGTATAATTACCGAAACACTCTTTTGTACATTATATCACTTAATTGTTATTGGACTGGTGCAAAACTTTCTGCTGAATGCCAGTCGTCAATCGCTTCTATTCTGTTTATTTGAACAATTTCTCCATTCCTGATCTCAAACACTCGCCACGAATTACCAGACTGATTTACAGGGACATTAAAGGTTTCAATTAGAAGGTCACCTTTATATATTTGTACAGTTGCCTCTGATTTAGAAAGATCAAATTGATTACTCTCATTAAAATTGCGTCCTGTATAGTTATGGACCGAATACGTATACGTACCTTGCTGTAATTGTTTAATCACTGTTACTGTCTCAGGACCATAAGAGGTGACATCATCGCGGTCAAGATTAGCGTTATTGACACTATCTTTATAATCCCTATTTGAATAGTAAACATGGAATCTGCCCCCATCATCCCTAGGCCCTGTTAAATGTGAATCTAGATCTCTCGGCTCTTCTCCCCATGTTAGGACTATTCTTAAATCTTCACTTAGTAATCCGCTAGGTGAAATGGTAGCATTTTGTTCAGATTTTTCCTGCCCACCAATAGATAAAATATTAGCTTCTGACGGAATAAAACCTTCCGCACTTAAAGCCATAGTATAGTTTCCACCTGGTAGTTCTACTTCGTATGAGCCATCATCATTTGTCGTGATAGTCTTTACCACTTCACCAGAAGTAGTATTTTTTCCTCGTCGAATGTCAATTGTTACTTGTTGTACACCTTCTCCAGTTACTGCATTCGTGACAATACCAGAAACTATACCATTACCACCATATTCATCACCAACCAAATATAGAACAGAATCATAAGTTGTAGAATCTTCTGAATTAATCGTTACAATAGATGAATCTGTAATGTAACCTGGGTATGATACTTCAACTTTATACTCACCTGGAGCTATATCGACTTGATAGGTTCCATCTTCTGATGTTTCAACAGTAGTTGCTAATCGATCATCGTTGAACAATTTCACGGTAGCATTGTGTAACGGTGTTTCTTCTACTGCATCAATAACACTTCCAACCAGTTCTCCTTTTGGCCGGTTATCTACTACATTTACCGTTAGCGTATCCGTAATATTAGTACCATTTAAGTCATATACGAATTTTACCTCAATTTCGTCACCATCCTGTGCTTCTTCAGATGCCTTAATATCTACTTTATTCGTATCTTTTTCAACTGAAACCAAATCACTGTTTGATATTTCCACATTCAAATTCGGGTCATTGTTAATCGATGTTTCACCGGTATTATTCCTTGCGAAAACTGTTACTGATTTTGTTTCATCAGGTTGAATCTCTAGTTGATCAGGATTTACATTAATTGCATTAACACACTGACCAAGTTCTTTCTTAGCAAATGTTTTGCTAGCTTCTATACCTCCTGACGATTCCCAATCAGCAATTGGCGCTCTCAGATTTAATTTACCATCAAATGATCCTGAGAACTGAATACAGCTAAAAAATCCATTGTCCCCAATAAGAGAAGTAGTTGCTTTTCCACTTACACCACCTGTTGCAGCTGCTCCTGCCAAGTCTAATCCTAATGCCTGTGCAAGTACGGACATTCTTAAGCCTGTTGAGATACTTCCTGTACCATTTATATCAGACATTTGAAAGAAAGGATCAAAATTCTCTTCTGGGTATGTTCTTACGCCATTGCCTCTTCCATATGCCAACCCAATATTCTCGCGCATTCCGTACGAAATTTTCACACTGACTTCCCCACTTACCTTTGTAACCAAGTCAAACGGAACACTAACGGCAAGTCCAGGTATTTGAGTTGGTACAACCAACTTACCTAGTGGGACCTCTGGCAGATCTTTTGAAACACTTGTCTTAACGTTTCCGTTGATTCGTTGCTCACCTTGAAAATTAAAATCGAACGAATTAACTGGATTTAATCCAACACGCCAATCAATATCCCCTGTAAATTTACCTGACAAATCAATGGATCCACTTAAAGAAAAGTTATCTTCTTGATAAAGATTTCCTAAATTCAATGTAACTTTACCACCAATAGCCTGACTGTTGAGAGAACGTTGAAGCGTATTGGTACTAAAAGATCTCATTACGTCCGATTCCTGCTGAATATCTACACCTTCTGCAGGAATAAAATATTCCGGTGACATATCGACTTCCATTTCACCTACTATTTCTTCAAATATTTCTTCTAACTCTGGTTGTTCTAATTCTAAAATGATATTGGATCCATTTACTTCAATAGATTCGATTTGGAAAGCAATCCCTGAAGGATATTCTTCCCACTCAGGAAGAACAATTAGATCGTCTTCCCTTAGATTTAATGAATCATCGAGGGTTGCTTGAGATAAATCAGATGAAATATCGTTAATGTTTTCTGCTTCTTCCTCATCAAGATAAATAACACTAGGTTGTAAAGAAGATTGATTATCGCCATTTCTTAACGATTTTCCAAGTTCAATTTCACCAGTTTCATTCGTAAGTTCTATCTCATTTACATCCGTGCCTTTTAAGCTAGCTTTTACATTTTCGGCACTCACCTGATAGTCGATATTTTTGTAAAGACGTGCCACAAAATACCCTTCATCATCGGTTTCTATTACATGATTTACTTCTTCATTGTCAATGGTAGCATTAAATATTAGCTGATTGTCTGTCAATAGATTACCTTCTGCATCATATACTGTACCAGTAACAGGAATTTGCTCTAAACTCTCCGCTACTGTTGTGGTAACCGATGTTTCAATATCATACTCATTGTTACCAATTGCTAAAGTATGATGATATGTATATTCTTGTGTGATAGTTTCTGACTCAACAGCTTGTATGTTAGAAGCAAATGGTGTAAACAGTAAAATGGCAAGAATAAAAGTAGCAGTCTTTGGTATTTTCTTCTTACGAATACCTAGGAAAGCAATAACTCCTGTAATGACTGACAAAAGAAGGATAAGAATATAAGTTAAAAGGTCGGAATTATCTCCGGTTTGAGGTGCAACCGTTTTGGTTACGGTCTGTTCGGATTGTTCATCTTTGGATACAGACTGATTGCTAGTACTTTCTGAATCGGAAGAATTGTCCGTATTACTGCCATTTTCTGTACTATCACCTGCTAATTGTTCTTTAACAGAATCTTTAAGCTGTGATGCAAATACTAATTCTAAAGACTCATCATGTTCCAGCCTGTCAATATCCCAAGAAATGATTCCGTTTTCGACATGGAGATCCTCTGATTCTATTATTTCTAATTCATCAGGAAGTTTAGTTTGAATATCTATATCATTCGCACTATAGCGTTCAGACATGTTTGTAATCTTTAAAGTTGAAGTGACTACATCTGAATTATCATAAGATTGTTTATCGGTTTCAAAATCTATTTTTAATATGTCATTGATGGAACTTGCTGCATGTGAAGAAAACGGAAAACTAAAAACAGCTAAAAATAATAAAACCACAAGTATTAATTTTTTTGATTTCACCATTCACTAAATCTCCTCTACTAATTTCGCATGTACAATGACTCGTTTATCAGAATTGCTATCCGTACATGTAGCTAATGTTATAATTCTATCTGTCTCTTCTATTTCACCATTGGATGAATGTATCGAAGATTCCTTGATATGTTCTAAAAACCAATTATACGCTTCTGGTGTATCGAAATCCTTCTTCATCCAATTTGTTTCTGTTGATACATACACAGAGAAAATTTCCCAAACGTATATGCTATCGTCAACTTCGAATGTTATCTGATAATCTTCAAACGTCGGATCCTCTATAATATCTGATAAACTACCAAACATGCTTTTATCTTTCATGTTATGTCCATAAATAATACTATGTTGATTCATAGGATTGACCGTGTTCCGATAATCCATAAAAATAGTTCCTACAAAGTCTTCCTCCTGATAAAAGTTATGGTTTAAATAATATTGATTATCAGGACCTAATACGACAGGATAATCGATATCGGTATTTTCTATCGACAACCAACCGATATAATCTTCATTAATATCTTCTAGACTTCGATCTCGTTGATGATAAATAGTCTGAATTTCTTCATATTTACCTTGCGCCACCACATAATCATTGATTTGAATTATTAGAAAATATAAAGAAAAACCGATACCAAATACACTAGTTATCAATAAAAAAGAGTAGAATTTCCTCCCTATGTGTTTCACTCTCCTTTCTTTTTATTACTTAATTCCTTCCTACCATTCGATCATATTTATATATTCACACCCAAAAATTACTATTTAGTAGGAAAATATGGAATTATATGAATTAATTTAGCATATTTTGTATACGGAATCAATTGTCTATTGGTAAAATAGTGCTATATTACCTATTTCCGAGATAACGAACTTTTTGATAGTCTATAAGGACTGTTTTTCACAATAAAAAAGCCCATATCACCGAATAAATCTGATACGGGCTTTTTTTCTATATTTAATCATTCTCTAATAATTCCGTAATAATCTTTAAATCTTTCAATGTATCCATATAAGCATAACGCCCACCTGGGTATTCACCTTTTTGCTGCAATGTCATCCCTTTATCTTCCATCACTGTCACTTTTTCTTTTAAATCGTCGACTACGAAGACAATATGATGTGGGCCTTCACCATGTTGATCTAAATATTCACGCCATGTACTAGGGTGTTCATCAGGTTCGATCAATTCCAGTTGTAATGAACCCATATCAAAAAAGGCTAGCTTTGCTCTAGCACTCTAGCAGGCGTGCTTTCCCCCTTTGTATTTCGTTTGTGCCTGTTCCACAGCATCTGTCAGATTAATGGAAGGCTTTTTCATTCCAAAAAAGTCTGCATATGTTTGTGCTGTTTTTTCAATGTCATGTACAAGAATCCCTATTTGAGTAATCACATTTGTTCCTAACATATTTTTCTCCATTTTAATAACCTCCTAAATTTATAGACTAGCCATTTATTGACTAACAGCTGGCTTCACTTCTTTCACGAGCACTTTTTCTTGCCATTTCTTACTACGCCAACGAATGAACATTAAACCGCCACGGAACCATTCATCGACAATTATTCCAATCGTCACACCGATTAATCCATAACCTAAAGGCAATCCTAATAGATATGCTAGTGTTACACTTACTCCCCACATCGAAAGAATTCCTACCATAACTGGATAAGTAGCATCACCTGACGCCCGTAAAGAACTAATAATCACAAGGTTAAAAGTTCGACCTGGTTCCAATATCATTCCTAAAAATAGAATGATCGAACCTAAGGCAATAATATTGGCGTCGTCCGTAAAAAATCCAAGTAAGAATTTCCCGGAAAAAGCGATCACAGCTCCAACACCAAGCGCAACAATAGTAGCTATTTTCAAGCCACGGTACATCTCCTTGTATGCCTTCTCTAACTTTCCTGCACCGACAAGCTGACCTATGTATATTTGCATCCCCTTGGCAATGGACAACGAAAATACAGTCATAAAATTCGTTAAATTCTGTGTATATACCCTTGTTGCCAACGCATCAGCACCTAGCATGGTAATAAAGACGGTAATCGTTAATTGACTTAAATTATGTGATAAATGCTCCCCGGCACCAGGTACACCAATACGTAATATCTTTTTCACATATGCTTTCTTTAACTTGAAGTAATCCTGCACTTTGATTTTGACTGCTGTTTTCTTGTATAACAGGACAAAGATAACAACCATTGCCAATGCACGACATACAGCTGTTGAAATAGCCACCCCCATTACTCCTAACGTCGGTAATTCGAATGGTCCGAAAATAACGAAGTAGTTTCCGATAATGTTGAGAATATTCATCCCTAGAGCTACATACATTACTTCTTTAGTAAAACCTTGTGCCTGTAAAACGGAGAAAAGAGTCATCACCATTGCTTGAGTAAACAGTGTTCCACCAACAATCAAAATATAAATATCTGCGTATTCAATCAATTCTTGGGACATATGGAATATATCTAGAAATTGGTAGCGGAATATGACGATCATGCTACTGATAAAGAAACCAAACAATAAATTAATAAAAATTGCATTCGCGATCGTTTTACTAACATCATTCAGTTTGTTTGCTCCGACAAACTGTGCTACAACCACACCTGATCCCATCGCTGTAAAGTTAAACAATACAAAGGTAAACATCATCATTTGATTGACAACACCAATGGCAGCAACCGCTTCATCTGACACAAAACTGAGCATGAAAATATCTGCTATTCTCATGAAAGTGTTTAAAAATACCTCAATAAAGATTGGCCATGTTATCGCTAGTAAGCCGACCTTTTTCAAAGTTTGCTTTTCGTTGTTCGCTTTTGACATTTTACCCTCACCACTTCAATGAACCGACATTGTAACTTCATCTTTGTTTAACGACTAAACTAAAGCGTTATCATTTATGATTTTACATGATATGATAGATTTACTCTAGCATAATGCTTCACTAGATTTTTCTTTATTGATTTAGATAAATTCTATTATGCTGTTCATTTACATGAATTATTGTTATTCTTTCCATAACACTTCTGTCTATTTTGTGTAAGGATCCTGCAAATAGGAGAATACTAGAAGGAGAGTGGGATATGAAGAAATTTCCATTAGTTGCTATGGGGAGCTTATTCGGAATAATGCTAGTTGCATGTAACAATGATAGTGAGAATGAACCAGAGGAAAGTAATTCCAAAGAGGAAACGGTTGCTGCTGATCAATTTGCAGACGAATTTCTTGCAGGAAATTTTGATGTGATTTATCACCAGACAAGCGAATCGTTTCAAGATATGGTGACATTAGATGAATTCCGTGAAATAGGTAGTGAATTTAATAGTGGGGTCACTAACTTTGAACTTCTATCTGAGATGCCTATTCAACATGTAACAGAATACCAATGGATCAGTGACGAAGGAGACAAAGGTATTGTAAGTCACTTTGCAGACGATCAAACAATCGAGGGGATTCAACTTACACCTATCAGTAGTCACCCGAAAAATGATGAAGTATATACAGAAAATACATATCAAATGCCCATGATCGGAGAGTGGTTCACCTTTTGGGGTGGTACAAATGAGCTTGTCAACTATCATTATGCAGTAGCAAGTCAGAGATATGCCTACGATTTACTTATTGTAGAAGATGGATTCACCTATAATGGCGACCCTACAGATAATGAAAGCTATTATGCATTTGGGCAAGATATTGTCGCACCTAGAGAAGGAACAGTTGTCTCCGCAGAAAATGACATACCTGACAATACACCTACAGTTGATACTAATGCTGAGGAGCCACTTGGAAACCATGTTATCCTGGAGCATGAAAATAATGAATACAGTTATATTGCCCATTTCAAACAAGGATCTCTTGAAGTGGACGAAGGCGATCAAGTCAATGCTGGTGATTTGTTAGGAAGCGTGGGGAACTCGGGTAATTCCAGCGAACCTCACATACATTTTCATGTGGCGGATAGCGATAATTTAGAAGAAGCTACTTCTATTAGGATTAAGTTAGAAAATGGAGAACAGCCTACTCGAGGGGATATTGTTGAAGGATTTTAATCAAATAACGTGTTAATGGAAGATTTAAAGCCTTTCAAAAGCGATATATTAATCAATGAAATGTTCACACTACGTTTTGGAAGCATGGTGTGTCCAATCCAACAGATCAACAGTAGATTATCGGAAAGTGTGTTAAAAAAATAGTTATCAACTTATTTTACATGACCTATTGGAAGAAAGCTATCCACTTCCCTATTTCTTCGATATTGTTCATTATGACCAATTAGAAAATCAACAATTACGAGAGCATATAGACGAATTTGGAAAAGCTATCTACACCTCTAGCTAGATCAATAAGGTTACATGAAACTACATGAATCTATCTCATGAACAGGTAGCAATAAAGCTTAAATTGCAAGCAAAAAGTATCTGTCATTATTTTTACTTAATGACAGATACTTTTTTTACAACCTTGTATTTGTGAATTTATTTTTCTATCATATGGTATTCTGGAACAAACAACTAATATTATCATGTTTATAAAATATAATAGACTCATCCCTAATAACTACAGGGATTATTTTCCACGTGAGCAACTGTTCAAAATTGCGACGTTTCTCCTTCCACTCTCTGAATGTAGTCTATTAATCTCTCACGCAAACATTCTTTGACCTCACTAATCTGAATATAGACTTCATTTTACCAATCTGTCACTTTATTCGTTACTAACGATAAAAAGGATTTTCCTCTTCTGTCACATCAATTCCAACTCCATCCAATAACGTCGGCGCAAAATCAATTAGAAGTGGCGTGGTTTTTTTACTCTTATTCAATTACTATTTTTCCAGTTCTATGTCTGTAAAGGTTGCCGTAGTATAGTGAATCAACTGGTTAGGGTTTTGTGAGCCATCAACTGCAAATCCGATATAAATGTTGTCGGACATATTGATTTGCTGCTGACCAACTTCTACCCAGTTTTCTCCGTCTTCAGATGCATATCCTGTCATCAGATTACCTTCTCGTTCAATTTTTAACCAATATGGGATATCAGTGTTTAATAGTGATGGAACTCCATTTTCTTCCGGTCTATCGTCTTCACCCGGTGCAATGATATCCGCTCCTTTCTCATCTCTCGATGAAAAATGTATCGCATACAATGTATCTTGACGGTCTGCCTTTACAACAGAAGTACTGATCATTGCTGTTTTAGCATTAGGTGATAGTTGATCTCTTACCATTAAACCAGATATCGCATTGTTATTTAATTTGGTTATACTAGAAACTTTTGCGGTTAAAGACCCATCACCTTTCAATTTTTGATAAGCAAATTGAAATTGATCTTTATCTCCGATTATACGGCCGGTGCCTTTTACTGTTAGAGCATCATCTTCAAAACTAGCGTTACCTTTAACTGCAACTCCTCCGATGTCTTTCGATTTCCATTCACCAGATTGATTTTTGGTATTCACATAAATAGGAGTAGATGTAGTCTGAGTAGCACGTCCGTTTTTATCTATTGCTTTAGCAGAGACATACCATGTTCCTTCGGGAGCATTTTCCCATGTGAAGGAGAATGACTTTCCTGAACTTTCTCCGATTTTTTCATCATTTCGATAATATTCTACTTTCTCAATGTCTTGTTTATTTTCTAGTTTCACGTTAAACGTGATATCCTTATTTGTCTCATGGATACTATTTACACGAGGAGAAACCAACGCTACATCCGGATTTTCTGGTTCGTGTTCCATATCTACTAATGAATTCAGATACAACTCCAAATTGGAATATCCAGATTCCGTGATCTCCTTTCCATCCTCTGGATTTTCAGGATCCAGTCCATTTTCAATCTCCCACGCATCCGGTATTCCATCATGGTCGCTATCAACTGGTGCTTCATCTGATTTCATTTCCGGGAAACCACCTACCTCCAGTTCGTTGTTAATGATCCGACCTGTACCATTTTTGACATCGTTAACGATACGTGCATCTACTGGATCACGTTTCGGCAAAGTAGCACCCGCTCTTTTTAACACGAGCTCATATGCTTCCTCTGCCGGTTTCACATTTAACTCATCCTGATAGGCAACTGGATAAGGCTCGTCTCCAAAGGTAACATCCTCTTTAATATCTTCTACCCCTAAATAATTATCCGCCGTGACAGCTTCATTATTATGCATTACATTACCATCAATATAAAACCATCCCGGTTCACCATCACGGCCAGGGCTGATAATTCGCTGGCTGACATTGTTGTAAGTTGCCGGACCCGGCTTATAGTAGTTGTTCATAATGTTATTCCGCTGGTTTTCCCCACCATACATGGAATTAAATCCCCAATTATAAATGACATTATTAACCAGCTCATCATTTGCTACTGGATGAATTGTATTGCCACCATTACCAAGTGCAGGTGTACGACTAATATGAGTTGCGATTAGATTATTGCTGAAAGTCGCATTATGTCCGCCCCAGATTCCGCCATAGCCATGTCTGCCTTTCGAATGGCCAGAGATTAATAGACTCTCACTTATCATACTCCATTGTACCGTAGTATTTTCATTTCGATATAAAGAAAAAGCTTCATCAATCCCCCAACTTGCAGAAACATGATCAATCATGGCATCTTTTATATCTCGTCCGCCAAATGCATCAAATTCCATGTGAGTATTAGCACTACCTGGGCGAAATCTCATATATCTGATAATAATATTTTCTGAATTACTAATATCTGTACCATAGCCTGCTACGGTAATACCGTCTCCAGGTGCTGTTTGCCCAGCTATCGTCAGGTTTTTCCTGTTAATTCGCAATGGTTGTTCCAAATGAATGATACCTGACACACGAAAAACAATCGTACGATTATCTTCACTTACTGCATCTCTCAGTGATCCTTTAATCGGTTCTTCTCCTTCGCCGTAGTCCTCTGTTGTTGTAACTTCATACACATCATAGCCTCTTCCTCCAGATGTGTATTTTCCTCCGCCTTCTGCTCCAGGAAAAGCAAGTACTTTCTCGTCTTCAGCTTCTTCTGCTTGTACCATATCAACTTCCATCAATGGAACCAGTAAGATCATGATGATTGCAATCATCCACATGTGCCTTATCTTCTTCAAGTTTTTCATTTCAGCCTTCACCTCCATCATTGATTAACTTTATTTTATCAATCGCTAGATTACATTTTTTTATGCTTTGTTTGTGAAACGCTTACATTTAGTTGTTTCTTGTTGGCGATAGTTATTTGGTGACATGCCGGTGAATTTCTTAAAGATTCTCCAAAAGTGAACATGGTTGGTATAGCCAACTTTCCTCGTAATTTGATTGATTTTCATTTTTGTTTCCGTTAGTAGCCTCTTCGCTTCCGTAATCCGTACCGCATTCAAGTATTCTGTAAAACTACAGCCAATAGATTGCTTGAATAATTTACTTATCGATTGCTCATGAAGAAAAAACGTATCAGCAAGGATGGACAATGTGATATCTTGGTGGAAACGTTCATTGATATAGGTGATCATATCATTTATTAATGCATGTTGATGACGATTAGCAGTTGCATGTTCTATAGACGTTTGACTTCGGATCAGTCGTTCACATTCCATTAGTAATTGTGACAGAAGTAACTGTAAGTAACGATCACTGTGAGAATGATCGAGGAAATATTCTTCTAACATCTTTTCTAATATGGTTTGAAATATGGTTGGATTTTTAACTGAGAGCAGATGAGGGCCATTGTTAAACAAAGTAGAAAGAAGGATTTGATCAGCTTCCAAAAGAAAACAATCCCGGAAGTTCAAGACGATTCGTTGATAGTTATGATCATTAACGATGGTTTTATGTAGGATGTTTTTATTAATCAGCATCATAGTATCTTTTTTTGCTACATATTTCTCTCCATCTATCAAGAAAATTTTCTCCCCTTCAAGCAAATAAAAAATCTCATAATCCTGATGAAGATGATAATGTTGCATATCACGGCTATTTTCATACCCACGGGAATAATCGATATAAAAAGACTGATTTCGTAAAGACACATTTACCTTATCTGCCAAAACTTTTCCTCCTCTATTTTTATTATGGAAAGTAATTTTAGCATATCGAATTACCTATCATATGGGAAGTGCAATAATACCTAAGTCTAAGGTATTGTAATCATCAGTATAACTAGGGAATGTCCCTGCTTGAAACAAATACTATTATCCCCTAACCACATCATTTTCCGCCGGACTCCTTTCCTTTTTCAATTATGTCGGCAAAACCTGTTTCAGCTATTTGCTAACCGGAACATATTTCTCCCTCAAAAATATAATAATGTAAGTTTATTTTTGTGATAAGGGGTGCAGAAGTATGCCAGCAATAACAGGGGAAGAATACCGAAATCGAATAAAAAAACGACAAGTAGAACTTTGGCACAATGGACAAAAAGTTATTAACATTCTTGATCATCCTGCCTTTAAAGGGATCATTAACAGTCAGGCCTCCCTTTACGACCTACAACAAAAAAAAGACATCATGACCTATCCTTCACCTGTAACAGGAGATTTAGTTGGTACCTCTTACTTACAGCCAACCACAATGGAAAACCTTATAAAACGTAGAAAAATGATTCAACAGTGGGCAAAGATGAGTGGAGGTATGCTTGGCAGGAGTCCTGATTATATGAATACTGTATTAATGACTTTTGCTGCTTCGGCTCAACTATTGAAAGATAAAGAAAATTGCTTCCCCGAACATTTGATTCATTTTTATGAAAAGGCAAGAGAAGAGGATTTTTCTTTTACACATACATTTATAAGCCCACAAGTTAATCGATCACAACTTTACTTTGAAGACACTGACGGACCAATCGCAGCGAAAGTGGTTGCCGAGAACGAAGAAGGAATTGTCATTAAAGGAGCTCGCTTACTAGCAACACAAGGTGGCATCACCGATGAGATTATTGTTTTTTCCCCTGGAGGTATCTCTGATAAAGCTTACGCATTTGCTTTTTCCATTCCAAGTGAAACAAAAGGATTGAAATTCATTAGCAGGGATTCCTTTGTTGGAGGCGAGTCAACTTATAATTATCCACTAAGCTCTCGGTTTGAAGAATCAGATAGTATGGTGGTATTTGATGATGTAGTCGTCCCATGGGAAAGAGTATTCTTTTATAACAATTTAGAAGTAGCCAATAATTTCAAAAGCACCAGTGCATTTGCTCCCTTTACCTTACATCAAATCGTTAGCAGACAGGTTATTAAAACGGAATTGATGGTGGGATTGGCTAAGTCTATTGTCAATACCATTAATATTAGTGAATATCCCCATGTTCAAGAAATGATGGCTGAAATGATAACAGCACTAGAAACGATGGAAGCCTTATTAATCAAAGCAGAAACCAATGCAAAAAGAGACGAATTTGAACTAATGCGTCCAGAACTCACCCCCTTACAAGTAGCGACCTCTACTTTTCAAAAAGTATATGCTCGACTAGCAGAAATTGTCCAACTATTAGGATCTAGTGGGCTTGTGTCTATTCCAACCGAAGCCGATTTTGAGTCCGAGATTAGAGACGACCTAGATCAATATTTGCAAAGTGCCACACTAGAAGCAAAAGATCGTGTGCAATTATTTCGCTTAGCTTGGGATGCGACAATGAGTTCATTTGGCAGTAGACAGACCCAATATGAACGCTTTTTTCTCGGAAGTCCGAATCGATTAGCAAGTGAGTTATACAAACAATATAATTTCACAAAACATACAGACTATATTAAAAATTTTTTGACATACGATTAAAGACGGGAGATGAATGGCTGCTCCCGTCTTTTTTGCACCTTCTAACCATCTACTGAAGGCCTAAAATGAAATGACCAAGTTCCTATCAGTTAGTGATTTTCTGCACTCTCACTTAATCCCAAAACAAGCTCCTGAAAATACCGAAACGGGCCACTTATCCATAAATTACGATGGTAAACAAAATGAATTTGCCTTTCTAAGTCTTGATTTTCAAATTCAATATAAGCTAAATGATCTTCTTTTTCTATTAATCTTTTCGAAATCAATGCTACGGTTTTCCCGTAAGATAGCATTTTAATAATCGTCGAAACAGAATCTAGTTGAATCATTTCCATTTGTAATTTTTGCTCTTGCAACCATGATTTGGAGAAATGCCCTGTTGAACTTGATAACCTATGCACGAGCAATGTTTGATGAGATAAATCACTTTCACCTAAGCCCTCCTTCCCAGCAAAAGGATGCGTCTTGCTAAAGGCCAAGACAATTTTGTCACTCGTGATTGGTTCATATACAAGGTCTGGCTCCTTATTCCCCGTTTCCATTACTAACCCACAATCTAGTTCTTGAAATAGTAGTTTTTTTTCTATTTCTGGGGCTGTTTTAACATCTAATGATACCTTGATACGCGGATACTGTTCAGCAAGCTGGTGAATTAACTCCGGCATAAAAAGCTGGGCAGGTACACCACTTGCCCCTAGTTTGATAGAGCCGTTTTCCCCATTCTTATAATCTTCCACACTTTTTTCTAATGCATCATTGATTTGACTCAATTGCTTGGCATAATGATAGAGCATCTCTCCTGCGTCTGTCAGTCTATATCCTCCCGCATTGGTACGAAAAAGCTTAATGCCGTACTCTTCCTCCAATGATTTAATATGGAAAGATACAGTAGGCGTAGACAAACCTAGTAAATTGGCTGTATCTGTCATTTTCCTCGTTTCTACCAATGAGATCAAGACATGTAATTTTTGAATATTCACTTTATCCTCCTAAAGTATTTTAGATTTTTTCTAACAGTACGTTGATTTTATCAGATTTTTTTTAATTTAATGTTAACAGTTAGTTAATATTCTCTAAACAATTGTTCTCTACACTTAATAGTGAGGAGAAAATGAGGAGAGGATAACATGATTATTCGCTTAAAAGGCATCGAGAAGAAATATGGCAATATCCAAGCAGTAAAACCGATTGATCTAACGATAGAAGACACCTTTGTTACGATTCTCGGTCAATCAGGTTGTGGCAAAACAACATTATTAAAAATGTTGGCAGGGCTGACAGAACCAACATCTGGGGAGATCCTTTTCGATGACAAGACCATCTTTTCTAAATCAAAGAAAATTAATGTAAAACCAAACAAGCGCCAAATTGCCATGGTATTTCAAGATTTTGGGCTATGGCCGCACATGACAGTCTTTGAAAATGTTGCATTTGGTCTACGAGGAAAGGTACCCAAGTCTGAACGAGCTGATATTGTTCACGACGCCCTGTTAAAAGTAAAACTAGATGCAAAGGCAGTCATGAAACCTGGGGAATTATCAGGAGGACAACAACAGCGTGTAGCATTGGCTCGAGCTATTGCCATTAATCCGAAACTTATCCTTTTCGATGAAGCGCTCAGCGCACTCGATGCAATCTTACGTGAACAGATGCGTGAGGAGATTTTAGCCATTGTCCAATCGATTGGTGCACAAGCGATCTTTGTCACACATGATCAAACAGAAGCAATGACGATGTCAGACAGCATGATTGTGATGGATACTGGAGACGTTGTCCAAACAGGATCACCCGAAGAAATCTATCATACTCCAGCCAATCCATTTGTAGCAAACTTCATTGGTAAGACCAACTGGGTAGAGGATAAAGAGAAAATGATTCGTCCAGAAAATGTTCATCTTTATCCACATACAAATACAACATTAAGATCGGGGGTTGTGAAGAAAAGTACGTATGAAGGTGACCGTTACGTCATCTTTGTCGAAACAAATGGTCAGTTGTGGAAATTTTATGACCATCATCCGCATGAACAAGGCGCTAAAATTAAGCTTTATGTCGAAGAAAATCATATTCATTCTTTAAGAAAACAGGAGGCGTAACCTATGAAAAAATTAAAACGAACTGCAATGGCAGGAATCTTTACTTCCGCATTACTACTAAGTGCTTGTGGAGCTGACTCTGAGGAAGCTTCAGGTGCAGAAAATAACAATTCTACTGATGAAAATACGATTACCGTTTATTCTGCTGGACCAGGAGGGCTTGCAGAAAATATTCAAGAAGCATTTGAAGAAGAAACAGGTATCAAGATCGAAATGTTCCAAAGTACTACAGGAAAAATTCTATCTCGTTTAGAAGCAGAAGCAAATAATCCAGTTGCTGATGTTGTTGTACTTGCTTCTGTTCCATCAATGGAAGGATTAAAATCCGAGGATAAACTTCAAGCTTATGAATCGGAAAACGGTGAAAGCATGAACCCTGAATGGAGCGATCCTGATCATTATTATTATGGATATAGTGCTGCCGCTCTTGGTGTTGCTTATAACACGAATCAAGTGGATTCACTTGATGCTGATTGGGAAGAGTTTAGTGATTCAGAATGGCAAGGACGTGTCGCAATGCCTGACCCAACTTCTTCTGGCTCTGCTGTTGATTTTCTATATGGCTTAACGAATCAAAATGATAATGGTTGGGACACAATTCAAAACTGGCTAGACAACGATTTACTAATAGCAGGAGCGAATAAAGAAGCATTAAACTCTGTCATCACAGGAGATAATGATGTCGTTGTTTCTGCAGTAGATTATATGACTTATAAAGCAAAAGACAGTGGAGAACCAGTTGATATTTACTATCCGGAAAGTGGCACAGTTATTAGCCCACGTGCTGCAGGTATATTAGCAGATGCGCAAAACGTTGAAGGCGCACAAGAATATATAGATTTTCTTTTATCTGACACTGCGCAACAATTGGTTGCAGATGCATATATTTTACCTGGTAATAATGAGATTGAATTGAATAACCGCGCTCCTTTAAGTGATATACCGACACTTCCATTAGACTTGGATAATATCGAAGAAAAACAGGTAGAAACATTAAACAAGTTCACATCAATGGATTAAAACTTCTACGTGATGACGTAAGATAATGGAGGAATACGTATGATTCTACGTAGACATGCCCCTTTTACGGCGTTGTTTATCATACTTACTATTTTAGCTGTAGCACCACTTATTGCGGTGCTCGGCTATACTTTTTTTGAGAATGGCACGTTGTCATTTGACTCATTATTATCGGTTCTACAAAATAATAGCATTGTCCAAACCATGAAAAATTCTCTATTACTTGGTGTATATGTCATTGCTCTTACAACATGTATAGCACTTCCGCTTGCTATTATCAGAACCAAAACCTTCCTGGTCAAAAGTGAATGGTTAGATATTATCTTTATCATTCCTTTTATGACACCACCATATATTGGCTCAATGGGTTGGATTTTGTTTATGCAACACAATGGTTATTATGAGCAAATCTTTACTACAGAAGCACCATTTACCTTTTTCAGTGTAGCTGGAATGGTCTTTATTATGAGCATGCACCTGTATCCTTTTCTTTATTTAATGCTGAAGAATGCACTGATGAGAATTGACGGTTCTTTTCAAGATGCAACAATGATTTATGGTGGTAACCCTGTCTTGAACTGGATCCGAGTGATTTTACCATTACTGATTTCAAGCTATGTGATGGCAGCCTTACTCGTCTTTATCAAAACATTAGCTGAATTCGGAACACCTGCCACTTTTGGTAAAAGAATTGGCTATGACGTTTTTACAACAGAGATTCATGCCTATTTATCACGCTGGCCGATTAATATATCAGCAGCCACCAGCTTATCTTTACTGTTGCTAAGCGTCTGTATGGTGATTTGGTATATCCAAAATGTAATTAGTCGTAAATATACGTTTGGCACCCATTCTGGTAAATCGATGAGTTCTAACCAGTTGAAAGATTCACTATTGATTCGAATCTTTTCTAGTGGATATGTACTGATTATCATCGGGCTATCAATTGGTGTACCCTATTTTTCAATCATCGCTACTTCCCTATTAAAAGTTCGTGGCGAACCGCTTAGTTTAAGTAATGTAACACTCAGTCACTATGCTGAGCTATTCACTGTTGGTTCATCTAGCTTCACAGCGCTTATGAATAGTATTAACTTTGCCTTTGTTGCTTCTACTATAGCCGCTCTTATCGGATTTTGTGCAGCACTATATATTAGAGATGCTAAAAAGAAGTCACAACAGTTCCTTGATTTTACAAGTCTATTGTCCAATATCATTCCTGGTATTGTCTTTGTTGTTGGCCTGATTCTATTCTGGAATGCAGGATGGCTTCCAGCAACTATCTATAATACTAACTGGATGCCTATCGTTACTTATATTGTGCTATTTTTACCTTATTCTGTTCAATATACGAAATCAGCATTGTCCCAGCTTCATCCATCTATTCACCATTCCAATGCGGTTTTCGCTCACAACTATTGGATGATTTTATTAAAAGTATGGTTACCGCTATTGGGACAAGGGATATTAGCAGGCTGGATGATGACATTTATTATTTCAATGCGTGAATTAGTTGGTTCTTTACTTATTCTCCCTCCATCAGTAGAAACGAGTGCCACCTTTATTTATAGCCAATTTGAGCAAGGTGATGTATCAAAAGGAATGGCAATGGCAGTAATCACAGTATTATTAACGGTGATTTGCATTTTTCTGATTGAACTCTTACAACGAAAGGCGTTACACACAAACTAATGATTGATGTAACCGTGCTTGGAGGAGTACGAGAATATGGTCGAAACTGCTTTTTAGTAACAGACCAAGCAACTAACACACGCATTATGCTGGATTGCGGCGTCAGAAATGGAAACCCAGAAGTATATCCAGTCATTACAGAAGAAATAGCACAATCGATTCAAGCAGTATTTATCTCTCACATTCATAACGATCACATTGGTGCACTGCCCTTATTAGCGGAAAAGGGCTTCCAGGGTGACGTATGGATGAGTGAAGCCAGTCTACAGCAATTGCAAAACATCATACCAAAATGGCAAGGTACATCACTAGATGC
The DNA here is from genome assembly GCF_010994055.1 of Gracilibacillus thailandensis. Taxonomy (NCBI): domain Bacteria; kingdom Bacillati; phylum Bacillota; class Bacilli; order Caryophanales; family Bacillaceae; genus Gracilibacillus; species Gracilibacillus thailandensis. The sequence goes on from NZ_WJID01000026.1 coordinate 41,650, forward strand.
TTTGCGTTTTCGCTCTTTTGACAAATGTACAAGAGGGAAGTCGATTACTATATCAGACAGTCTTTCATTCATTTGGGGTTATAGTGGACACATGCTCGGAAGTGTATGGTACAGCTTTTATATAAATGAGCAATCTATCTTTTTCTCCGGGGATATCGCACTTGCTTCCCCGCTATTAGTAACAGATACCCCTGCTATGCTTTCTTATGATATCGCATTGATAGATAGTGGGCATGCTACTCAAACCATGCCTTATGAGAAAAGTATCCACAATATCTTGTCGATAGTAAAAGATCCATCTGAAAGCTATCAGATTCCGATTACGATCTCTGGAAAAGCCTGTGATCTGTTATTTTTGCTCTATCAAGCACTTCCTGATAGAAACTTTGTGATCGATCATGGATTAATGGAGCATTTACAAAGTTATCTCCAAAATCCTGATAACATACGGAAAGAAAAAATCAATGAATTAGCTGCACTGATGCACAGTGAGCGTGTAACCATCTATGAGGGAAAAAAAGAAACGGGGATCTATCTATTATTAGATAAAGTAGCTGGCTTTCATGAAATAAAGACTGGTGTTTATCAGGATGAAAAATCACCTTTTTATAAATCACATCCTGATAATCGAGATTTAAAGACATTGGTGAGAATAATCGATGCAGAAGAATATATTTTTTTCCATAGTGAGAGAAATGATTTGAAGACAATTCTAGATGGATTACGAACCGAAAATTATATCCTTGATAACCTTGTTCAATAACGTGAGACTTTAACCTCCACTGATTATGCGGGGTGTTAAATTCTGTAACCCCCCACTTTAACTTCCTTGAAACTTAAAGGTGGGGGTTACAAACGTTAACGAATAGAAGGTAATTGGGGATCGATGGATATCGTTTAATAGAAGTTTTCTATCATCCCCTTCTGGAATCATTACGGACATTTAGTACGCTATTTCTCCTATTATTTGCTTATTAAAGAATGTAGCGGACATCTATTCCGTTAAGAAGCGCAAATAACGTTGAATGAGCACTTATTTAAAGAAATAACGGAACAGATGTCCATGAACACCTTCAAATTATTATTTTTATTTGAAATAACGGAATATATGTCCGCAGAACTGTTGACACTAGCAATCTCCTTCTACTATTTCAATCGCTCAAGAAAAGTTTCAGCCGCTTCCACTAATACTTTCTTGGCATCCTCTGAAATATGCTTCTGCATCGATCGTTTCTCGATTTGAGTTAAATACTTTTCAATAAACTTACTTGCTTGATCTATTGAACCTTTTTCATAATGATGAACTGCTTGTCGATACGTATTTGTCAATTGCTTCGCTAATGGACCAGTTACATCACCTGACTCCATATAACGATCCATTAAATCCTGCAGAGTTGATGTATCGATTGGAAGCCAAACATCCCTTATTGGTACTTGAGACCAATCGATGTCAGAAGCAAGATAAAAGCTCGTATAAGCAGGTTGATTATAGCTCGTATTTTGTCTAGCTACTTCAGCTCGATATTGTGGATCATGCATTAACGTATAAAGCTTGCGATCCGTTAATTCTGTACTTAAGTAGATTCGAATCGCGGAGCTATCTTCCGTTCTTACGAGTAATTCTTCTCGCCAATCCCCAAAAATATCAGCTACTAAGCTTGGATTCCCTTTTGTCCAGTTGTTCGTTCTCGTTCCTTCAGCAGTTAGAACTGTTCCCTTTTGCCAGTGGTCGATTGTTGGTGTTTGATCTCTGGAACCGTTAATGATTTGGGTTGTCATATCTCCTGACCACCTAATGCTCATGTTCGTTCCCGGAATATCTTGCCAGCTATCGGCAATTTCTCTTCCATCTGCTGTATGCATACCGACTGCCCATGTTTCTAATCCAGGTTCATCAGGAAGTACGTCACCAATCATGCCACGCCCAGTATCGCGACCAGTATAATCACCATAAATCACTTCACCAGTTGCTGCATCACGGAGTGCGTAGCCATATGGTGCCCAAGCTCCACCTTCAAATACCATGAACATTTCCAAACCAGGCCGATTTGGATCAATGTTAGCTACATGCATTGCATCACCGTGACCTAATCGTGCCATACCTTCCGCTGCTCCTTCTTCTGGCATTTCAGCGAACGTGCTATACAACAATGATCCATCATGGTCGATTGTTGCACCACCGTAAACAATTTCATGCTTACCATCTCCATCGACATCTGCTGCACTTAAAGAGTGGAACCCTTGTGTTGTTATCGTTCCAAACTCTTCATCTGTTCCATCTACACCATGAGGCCCATCATTAAAAGGATTACTCATTGGTGTCCAGCCACTATCTACATACCAATTTTCCTTTAAACTCTCTCCATCCCAATCATAAGTAACAATGGTAGATCTCGTATAGTATCCTCTCGCAAAAACGGCTGACGGATTTTCCCCGTCTAGGTAGGCAACTCCAGCCAGAAACCGATCAACACGATTTCCTGGTTCAATACGAGACATCGCATAATCTCCCCATCTCAATCCATCGTCCTCACGTGCCGGCTTATAATGGATCGTTTCTAACTCGTCTCCTGTTTCACCGTCAAACACGGATAAATATTCTGGTCCTTCTAAAATAAAGCCCTCGAAGTTTCGAAGATCATTATTGCCGCTCCGTGACGGGGCATATTCATCCATGAAGTAATCAGCTAAACTCTCTGCGTCCTCTCTAGATAATGGATAATCATACTGCGGTTCCATGTCAAAAGCTTCTTCCAAAGTAGCCGGCCAGTCACCTTTTTCTACTTCTTCTTGGTCATGCCAACTCATAAATAAATCAACAACATGCTCATAATAATCATCGCTACTCATCCGGTAATCATCATCGTGGCTAAATCCTGCTTCGATATCTTCTTCAGGCATTGTAATATATTCTTCCGAAGCTACCTCGCCAGCTTCATCGTACTTGATCACCTTTGTTCCAGGAGCAGTTTTAAACATGATTTCCGACTTACCATTCCCATCAAAATCATAAACTAAAAATTGCGTATAGTGTGCTCCGGAGCGAATATTAACGCCTAAATCAATTCGATAAAGTAATTCTCCGTTAAAAGTATAGGTATCTAAGTAGGTATTGCCTGTGTAACCCACCTGTGATACATCCTTAGCGTTGCTCGGCTCCCATTTTACGACATATTCATATTGACCATCACCATTCACATCACCAACGCTCATATCATTTGCATGATACGTGTATGACTCCCCGACCGGTGTTTCACCGTCAGCTGGCTTTTGTAAAGGTAAATCATAATAGCTTTCATCCCATGGAATAGTTGTTTTACTCTCATCGATTTCTTCTCCATCTACTGTTGCACGGACGACATATTGATCATCAGAGGAACCTGCCGTATCTAAATAATTCGTACTATCCTCAACTGTTGCCAGTTTTTCATCGTTGCGATACACGTTAAAATCCACACCTGTTAAACCATTATCTGAATATCCGGATACTTCATTTGCTAGAAGACGCCAGCTTAAATAAATACCTTCAGAGGTAGAAGCAGCTACTAAACCTCTGTCTAAATTCTCTAACTGGATACCTTCTGTTGTATCCGTTTGTTCGTTTGTGTTATGTTCATTTGCTGATACACTTGCTGCACCTGATAGAAGTAAAGTCATGGCTGTGATTGAACTAAATACTTTTTTTGTGAACGATCGATTTCCCAAATAATCACTCCTCTAATTTTTTGAAACTTTTCATACCACACAAACATAGTAAACGCTTACATCTTCTGGTATAAGAAAGTTTGCTTAGCTCAACCTACTCGCCTCCCTTCGTAAACACGATTATATCAGAGAAAGCGGATTCAGTAATTCCAAATATCAGAGGGAAATGATGAAAAAACAGAGGTCAAGCTCTGTTAAATAGAAATATGTTAAACTAGAAATGAGTTTGCGATAATAAAGGGGAATTCGATGAAAAAACATACTCTGTTCGGCAAAGTAATTTTTTGGTTAGGTTTTCTCATATTTATTCTAGGCTTTATGTTTAACGAGACATTAGGTATCATTCAAGATGTACCTGCGAGTGTGTATTCCTTCTCTATGCCTGCGATAATCATTGGCATCATTCTAATCATTATTTCTAATGTCTTTAAGAAAGAGAACGATTAGTTATTTTTGCGACAAAACTTAGGAGAGAATGCTTAGATTTACGCTTCCTCTAGTGGTTATTATGGAATAATATCAACTGCTTGAGCACCACTCCGGCTGCCCACTTCCCTTTCCGTGGGGTTTGTCCTTCAGCTAACTTTTTTGAGCAAAAATCCGCTCAAAAAAGTGGATCTTCAGGTCAAACAATTCCCACAGGAGTGGAAGTGTGCGGCCTTCGCTATTATCAGGCTCTACAACGATAGCAGGAAGTAACACAGCCGCTTTTATACCCACAGATAACGGTCCATTGTAAAAAAATCAACCTATTACTTATGACAAGAATTGTTGCACCTTCTCA
>NZ_WJID01000027.1:0-23692 GCF_010994055.1 Gracilibacillus thailandensis
GTGTTCTTCTTTGTAAAGTTAGTTGAGGCCGAGCCCGCGGAAAGTGAACCTGCCCCTGTCAAGTAGACAGCTAAAATAATAAAAAGCTTATGCTATTTTGCTTTCATAATATTCCATTGGTGTGTATCCACCATTGGCTAATTGTAACCTTTCATAATTATAAAAATATATATATTCCTCAATTGCTTTGGCTAGTTGTTGGAATGTTTGATATTCATGCTTATGCAAATAATATTTCTCACACTTTAAATTCCCCCAAAAGGCTTCCATTGGACCATTGTCTATGCATTTACCTGGACGTGACATACTGTGGTGTAATCCCGCGCTTTCTATGATCCTGTTAAATCCATACGAAGTATACTGTACTCCCCGATCGGTATGAATGAGTGGATGCTCATCTTCTGATAACGTCTCTAACGCCTCGTTAAGATTTTTAAATACTAATTCGTTGTTATTTGCTCTCGTTAGATTATAGCGGACAATTCGTTTCTCATGTAAGTCTAAAATGGCACTTAAATAAGCTTTTTTACCTTCTCCATATTTGAATTCGGTGACATCTGTTACCCATTTCTCATTCGGGCAATGTGCTTTGAAATCTCGATTTAAGATATTCGCTGCTATATGTTCTGGCTTAGAGGTTTTATACTGTTTTGCTTTGCGACGTATAACTGCCTTTAGGTTGATCTTGTCCATTAATCGATATATTCGCTTTTTATTGATCGGGCATTTATATTTTCGCTTTAACTCTGCGGTCATGCGGCGATAGCCAAATGTACCATCTAGTTTTTTATAAAGTCTTTTGATAGCTTTCACTAGAGTCTTATTCCACTGATCTTCTTTCGTATCTTTCCGCTGTAACCATTTGTAATAAGCTCCACGATTTGTACCGGCCACTTCGCACAATAAACGAATCGAATAGGACGTTTCTTGGAGCAGTTCTTGAATTGCCTCATAATTTCTTTCTTGCCGCACCTTCGTTATCGTTTTTTCTCCCTCCTTTCCATCTCTTCCAACTTTTTTAAAAATGCCACTTCAGCTTGTAATCGTTCATTCTCTTTCTCTTTTTCACGTATTTCCCGTTTTAGCTTTTCTTCCTTTGTTAATGCAGCTTCTGGCTTTGGTTTTCCACGACGGTCTTGGAGTGCACTCCAACCACCATCTTCATATTTACGGACCCATTGATAAACTTGTTGATAGGAAACATCATACATTTTCGCTGTTAATTTATAATCTTTATCGTTATATAATGCGTATTGAACTACCTCTATTCGTTCTTCTAGAGAAGTTGGTCGTCTTTTGGTCGCCATAGAGATTCCCCTTTCTTCAGCACGTGCTTGTATCTCTCTATGACGATTATAATTCTTTAACCACTTTCTTAAAACCGATGCACTAGAAATACCATGTTTTTCTGTTATTTCTCGTAAGGAATAATTCCCCGATAAATAATCCTGTATGGCATCCTGTTTCACTTTTTTTGAGTAGTATTGAACTTGACCTTGTCGTTCTAGTCCTCGTTTACCTTCTTTCTCTACAATACGAACCCATTCTTTAACAGTAGAATGATGTAACCCATATTTTTGGGTCATTTTCGCCAATACGCGGCCTTCTTTTTTATATTCTTTTACTACCTTCATCTTAAAGTCTGTAGCATAATATGGACGTGCCAACTTTTTTCACTCCCCTAGAATCATTTGTTTTTTATTTTTTAACTGTCTATTCTAAGGGGAGCTTATCAAAGCGCAGTATTCTGCCGGAGCGATTTGTTGCACTCTCCAAGGAAAGAATGGAGGAGAGTAAATCAATGTCCACTTTACTTCGCAGTTTATCTATTTAGCGCACCATTTTTACTTCTAAACAAAAATAGTATAGAAGCAATATACTTCTATACTATCCGTTGTTCTTATTCCATTTGTTTAGCGAGGAAGGTTGCTGCCGCTTGGGCTGCTTTTTTCTCTGCATCACCAAAATCCTTATTCTCCCTTGTAAACAACACCATACAACCAATCGGATCGCCACCTGCAATGATTGGCTGCAGTAAATATGCTTCTAATTCCTCGTCTTTATTTTCAATAATCTCTAATGTGTTAGTATTCGTTTCGATAATCGATTCACGACTATCCATTAATTGATCGATCTTTTTTGAAATATGCTTACCTAAGTAGTCTTTTTTCGATTCACCTGCAACGGCAATAATTTCATCTCTATCACTAATAAGTACCGATAAATCTAAGGAATCAAATAATGCCTCCGCATACTCAGTTGCGAAATCACCTAGCTCACTAATGGGAGAATATTTTTTTAAAATCACTTCACCGTCACGATCCACAAAAATTTCAAGTGGATCACCTTCACGAATCCGCAACGTGCGGCGAATTTCTTTTGGAATAACAACCCTTCCTAAATCATCAATACGACGTACAATTCCTGTAGCCTTCATATTAATCATTTACCTCACTTTCTATAATTGAGCAGTACATACAATTATTTCTTTAAGAGAAATAATTATGTTGTAAGGTTAGTATGATTAATTAAAATGGAAACTATACCTTTTTTCGGAGATAATTTCATAATTCTACGCTACAGGTGTTTGTTTCATCTCATTTAATGTCTGGATAAATTCCTCTAAAATCTCATATCGCTTGATATATTGGGACTTATCAAAGCGGAACTCCACTTTTAACTTTCGATTCTCCGTACCTAACTGAATTAACCTGCCATACTGATTGGCAAATTCAAATAATTTCGCACCATCCAGTTCCTGGCTTCTCTCTTCTTCTACTATTACTTCTATCTTTTGTTTTCGTTCTGTGATCGCTTCGATTCGTTCCTTCTTGGACATCATTTTTAGTGTCGATACATGGAAAAGATTTTCTACTTCTTCTGGGTAATCGCCAAAACGATCGATTAGTTCATCTCGTAAATCATGAACATCTTCTTGTGAATAAATAGCCTGGAATCGTTTATACATATCAATCTTCTGTTTCTCATCTGGTATATATTGATCTGGAATATAGGCATCAATTTTTAAGTCTAACTCCACTTCAAAAGGCTGTACTTCTTCGACAGCTTTGCCTTGTTTCTTCGCTTCAACAGCTTCATTTAACATCTGAGAATACATATCAAAACCGACAGAGTCGATAAAGCCGTGCTGCTGAGCACCTAAGATATTCCCAGCACCTCGAATAGATAAATCACGCATAGCAATCTTAAACCCTGAGCCTAATTCCGTGAACTCTTTAATTGCCTGTAACCTCTTTTCAGAAACTTCCGTTAAAATTTTATCTTGCTGATAAGTGAAATAAGCATAAGCAACTCGATTAGAACGCCCTACTCGACCACGCAATTGGTATAACTGACTTAACCCCATACGATCAGCATCATAAACGATTAAGGTATTGACATTAGGGATGTCTACCCCTGTTTCAATAATCGTTGTACTCACTAATACGTCTGCTTCTCCTTCTAAAAAGGAAAACATCACATTCTCCAGTTCAGATTCATTCATCTGGCCATGTGCAACAGTTACCCGGGCATCTTCTACTAATGCTTGGATGTCTTGGGCAATTTTATCGATTGATTCCACTCTATTATATAAAAAGAATACTTGACCACCCCTGGATAACTCACGTTCAATCGCTTCCCTTACTAAAGGCGCGTTATACTCCATTACATAGGTCTGAATCGGGAAACGATTCTCTGGTGGTGTTTCAATCACCGATAAATCACGCACTCCTAGCATTGACATATGCAGCGTTCTTGGTATTGGTGTAGCGGTTAAGGTTAATACATCTACATTCGTTTTTAATTGCTTGATTTTCTCTTTATGTTTTACACCAAAACGTTGCTCTTCATCAACAATTAGCAGTCCCAACTCCTTATAGCTAACATCCTTAGATAATAATCGATGGGTCCCAATCACAATATCTACTGTACCATTTTTTAAGCCTTTTAATGTTTCTGTTTGCTGTTTTCTTGTTCGAAAACGGCTTAACAAACCAATATTGATCGGGTAATCCTGGAACCTTTCCATTACTGTTTCGTAATGCTGCTGCGCTAAAATGGTTGTAGGTACCAATATCGCCACTTGTTTCCCATCGGCAATCGCCTTGAAAGCTGCACGAATGGCAACCTCTGTTTTACCGTAACCTACATCTCCACAAAGAAGGCGATCCATTGGTTGTTCTTTCTCCATATCTTGCTTAATTTCTTCGATACAACGTAATTGATCCTCTGTTTCCTGATATGGGAACGAAGCTTCAAAATCTCGCTGCATTTCAGTATCAGGTGAAAAAGCATAGCCCTTAGCAGCTTCTCTTTCTGCGTATAACTTCATTAAGTCATCTGCAATGTCCTCCACTTTGGATTGTACTTTGCTTTTGACCTTCTTCCAATCATTACCACCTAACCGGTACAATTTAGGCTCTTTACCTTCTGAACCAACATACTTCTGCACCAAATCTATTTGATCTATCGGTACGAAAAGCTTATCGTCCCCTGAATATTTAACAAGCATAAAATCTTTATGCAAGCCATTCACTTCTAATGTTTCAATACCTATATATCGACCGATACCATGATTTGCATGTACGACATAGTCACCAACTTGTAATTCTTGATAACTTTTAATGCGCTCAGCATTCGATATTTTTTGTTTGCGTTTTTTTCTAGTGGTTTTTTGTTTAAACAACTCATTTTCAGTTATAACGGCAATTTTATGCATCGGTAATTCAAAGCCACCACTAATATTGCCAATGGTAATTACAGGATGCTGCACCGGTAAATTTGGTAAGGTCTCGCTTATCGTGGCACTCATCTGATAATCTTCCAGAACAGATTGTATTTTTTCCATTCTACTTTGATTTGGTGCCAAAATAATAACGGAGAATTCCCCTTTATGCCAACGGTCCATTTCGTTTTCTAATAAATTCATTTGCCCATGAAATTGTTGCATTGCCCGGCATGAAAGATTGACAATATTCGTTGGATTTGTATTTGGAATATGACGTAAAAAGACAGAAAGATATAACCGCTGCTGCTTCATATTGTTCCAAACTTCATTCCAATCGAACGATAACCTAGAATCCCTAACAGCTTTACCCCTTTGCAAATTATCTTTGAGCCATTCTTGCTCTTCGTTATCCAAATGAGAGGCGGTTTCCTGAATTCTACTCATTTCATCCAATATAATAAATCCGTCTTCTGGTAAATAATCTAGTAAACTATAGTTATCATCGTAGAAAAAGGCTGCATATTTTCTTATTTCTTGAAAACGTTCACAATGGTTTAGACGATCTATGTCCGCCGTAATTGTCTCCGTAAGAACTTGCTGATCAGATTTATTCTTAACTTTTTTCACTGTTTTGTTTAGTGACTGTTCTAGTTTTTGACCTGCAGCTACTAGGTCACTATCCTTTAATAACAATTCTGTCGTAGGTACAATTGTAACCTGCTCTTGCTTCTCCAGTGAGCGCTGTGATTCGGCATCATAGTAACGAATCGAATCGATTTCATCGTCAAATAATTCAATCCGAAGTGGTTGTTCTTCTGTTATAGGATAGATGTCTAAAATTCCACCACGCAAACTAAACTCCCCAGGGCTTGAAGCCATATCCTGGCGAAGATAACCCATCTCAACTAAATATTCTAAGGTTTGATCGATGTCAATAATCTGCTCGAGTTCGAAATGAAGTTGGTATGTTTGCCAATACTCCACAGGCGGCAGCATCCGCTTTAAAGCTGCTACCGGCGCTATTAAAATGGCATTATCAGTATTAAGCCAATTGATCAGTGCAGTGATTCGTTGGCTTAATAATTCCGGACTTGCGACCGCTAGTTCAGAAGCAAGCAGCTCATTAACGGGATAAAGATACACATTTTTCTCTTGCGAAAACTCTAACATATCTTCATATAATTGTTGTGCTTGTGTTAATTGATGGGTAACAATTAATGTTTTCTTGTGCGTAGCTTCTTGTATCAGGGTTGTAAACATACTTCTGGCAGATCCAGATAACCCCGAGACTAATTGTTCTTTCAAACCGGATTCGACCCCATTAATAATGGAATAGACATCATCACGGTTTTGTAAGTATCGTTTTATTTCATACATAATGCTCCCCCTAAATACCTTAAAACTAATATATGTTGATTTCTTCAATAATTGCCAAAACGCACAAAAATGCTTTGGTGAACATACCAAAGCTTATTGTGTAATTAAAGGAGAGTTGAGGTTATCCTATTGAATAAAATAATCTAACTCATGGTACTGTGGATTTTGATCTAATAACTGTTGGCAATTTTCACAAATAGATTGTAGTGTAACGGTCTGATCTTGTTGATAATTCATCAGTTGGTTCTTTTCCTCTGTCGATAATACATTCCAACCTATCTTTTCTAAATCCAACATCTGTGGCCTCAATCTTCCGATTTCCGTACCACAATGTTTACACTTATATAATAAAGTCATCATTCGCGCCTCCTTATCAGAAAGCTATAGTAATTAGTTGTTATTTTACCCGATAAAGGTAAAATCTATACTTGATGATGACTTATTTATACTTTAGATTTTAGCCGTCGACGTATTGAATGTTCAAATGTATAAATTGATAAGAATGCTAAGACTTTGCTAGTTCTTGGCGATAAGTCCTGTTATTCTAATTATACTCATTCATTACTTTTGGAAATGGCTGTTTTAGCCACGCTTCCAATGCATCAGCTGCATGATCAATCGACTGTTTTAATATGTCCTGATCCTCTTCATCAAATTTTCCAAGAACATAATCAATCACAGACATCGGACTATCTGGTCTGCCGATCCCAAAACGTAATCGATTAAATTGCTTTGTACCTAATTGATCAATACAAGAGCGAACACCATTATGGCCACCATGTCCACCAGTTTGCCGTAACTTAATTTTACCCAATGGTAAATCCAAATCATCATAGACAACGGTCACTTCGTCTGGTTGAAGATTGTAAAAGTCCATTAATGGCCGGAGTGATTCACCAGACAAGTTCATAAAGGTTTGCGGTTGGAGTAATATCACTTTATCTCCTTCAACAGATTCAATCGCAAAATGTCCTTTAAATTTACTTTTATTTAATGTCCAACCACGACGCTCGAGTAGTTCGTCGATTACCATAAAGCCGACATTATGTCTTGTTTGCTGATATTTAATGCCTGGATTTCCTAAACCTACGATACATTTCATAGCTTAAAGACTTCCTTTACCTATTTTTTCTTCCTTATAGTTTAACATAAAAAACGGTGAAAAGACGCAACTTTTGGTAGTTGCGTCTTGATTATTCATAAGAAATTTACAAAAGTGATGTCTAGCTCTAAACGGTTTACCTTTCGCGTTTTTCCTTTTATTGTTCACTGTCTCCGTGTTCTTTTTTATCCCCTTCAATAACTTCTGGTTCTGCGGGTTCATCTACAGCGGAGTCTTCTGCAGGTTCTTCATCTGGAACTAAGATAGAAACAATAGTTGTTCCTTCATCTTCTAGGATGTCATAATTTCTTCCTTCTTTTAAATCTGAAACTAAGATGCTATCCCCTACAGCTAAATCTGAAACATCGATTGTAATCTGTTCAGGAATATCTTTAGGTTTCGCTCTAATAGACAAATCATATAATGGTTGTTGCAGAACGCCACCTTCTTTAGCACCTATTGCTTCACCTTCTAACACTATTGGAACTTGTACATCCATTTCTTCTTTCATGTTAACAGCATAAAAGTCTGCATGTACTAATTCATCTCTTAATGGATCAATTTGATAATCATGCAACATTACATCAACGGCATCACCATCTACTTGTAATGAGATAATCGCATTTTTACCTTCATCTCTTACTGTTTTTAATAATTCAATACTGTCTACTGCCACTGTTTTTGGTTCTACTTGATAACCATAAATAATCGCTGGTACTTCTCCTGCTGATCTAATTGCTCTTGTATTAGAAGTTTTTAAATTCTCTCTTTTTTTCGCTTGCAAAGTTGCTGCCAAAATAATCACCCTCCATAGTAAATAACTGATATTAGTATATTTCCCTCTGGTGTGACAGGCTAAACCTCTTTTTTTCAGAAAACTTAATCAAATAGAATACTTACAGATTGACGTTCATGTACACGAATAATCGCTTCACTAATTAAAGGCGCTACAGATAATTGCGTTACCTTATCAATTTGTTTTTCTTCTTGTAGTGGAATACTATTCGTTACTACTAATTCTTTAATTTTTGAATTCTCTATTCTTTCGATTGCAGGTCCTGATAGTACTGGATGGGTACAACAAGCATAGACATCTGTTGCTCCATTTTCAATTAAAGCATTTGCTCCTAATGTAATGGTTCCTGCTGTATCGATAATATCATCGATTAAAATCGCTGTTCTTCCCTCGATATTACCTACTATATTCATCACTTCTGCAACATTTGGACGCGGTCTGCGTTTATCAATGATTGCAATTGGTGCTTTCAGTCTATCCGCTAATTGCCTTGCACGTGTTACCCCTCCGTGATCAGGTGACACTACTACGATATCTTCTAGACCTTTTTTACTCCAATAGCTAGATAAAATCGGAACACCGACTAACTGATCAACTGGAATATCAAAAAACCCTTGAATTTGTGGTGCATGTAAATCCAACGTGATAACTCTGGTAGCACCAGCTGTTTGCAGTAAGTCTGCAATTAATTTGGCTGTAATTGGCTCACGTGCGCGTGCTTTACGATCTTGTCTAGCATATCCATAGTAAGGCATCACAATATTAATCGACTTTGCCGATGCTCTTTTTAATGCATCGATCATAATCAATAGCTCCATGATATGCTGATTACCTGGTTCACAAGTAGACTGCACAACATAAACATCACAACCTCGGATACTTTCCTCTATATTTATTTGAATCTCGCCATCACTAAATTTCGTTACCGAGCTTTTTCCTAACTCCACCCCAATATTGGCTGCAATCTCTTCCGCTAGGCTTGGATTCGAGTTTAATGTAAATACTTTTAAGGATGAATCCTTATAGGACATTTGTATACCTCCATGTGATTTTTAATAATTATTTATATTTCTTTGCGTACTGCTCTTTGTTGACTTGTTTTGCTCGGCCAATCGATAATGCATCACCTGGTACATCCTGATTGATCGTCGAACCTGCTGCCACTAACGCTCCCTTACCAATCGTAACTGGCGCGATTAAGTTAGCATTACACCCGATAAAAGCATCATCTTCTATCGTTGTTTTAAATTTATTCTTCCCGTCATAATTAACGGTAATCGCTCCACATCCGATATTTACACCACTTCCGATTTCTGCATCGCCAATATAGCTGAGGTGTGGAACCTTACTTTTATTATCTATCTTTGACTTTTTAATTTCAACAAAATTACCTACTTTTACATCGTTACCAATCGATGCATCCGGACGAATATGGGCAAAAGGTCCAATTTGAACGCGCTGACCAATATAGCTTGATGTTGCTACGCTATGACGGAGTACAGTATTCGCTCCAATATGGCAATCATTCACTTCTGAATTCGGTCCAATTACCGCTTCACCTTCTATGGTTGTGTTTCCTTTTAATACACAACCAGGCTCAATTACAACATCTGATCCAATTGTTACATCTGTACCTATGTAAGTATTGGCAGGGTCTATAATCGTTACACCATTTCTCATATGTTGCTCATTAATACGTTTTTTCATAAGTATTTCTGCTTGGGATAATGCAACTCGATCATTAACACCAATTGTTTCTTCAAAATAATCTGTCTGATAAGCTGCTACTTTTCGGCCTTCTTCTTGTGCGATTTCGATCACATCTGGTAAATAATACTCGCCTTGGGCATTATCATTAGATACCTTCTTTAGTGCTTCAAATAACCATTCATTATCAAAGCAGTAAGTGCCTGTATTGATCTCTTGAATCGCTTTTTCCTCTTCTGTTGCATCTTTTTGTTCTACAATTTTACTAACTTGATTATTTGCATTTCTTACAATTCTTCCGTATCCAGCAGGTTCCTCTGCATTTGCAGTTAAAATAGTGACAGCAGCACGTTCCTGCTCATGATGGTTCAATACAGCTTGTATGGTATCTTTCGTTAATAATGGTGTATCGCCACAAACTACAATGGTAGTACCTTCTTTATTTGCTAAATATTTTTCAGCTTGCTGTACAGCATGCCCTGTTCCTAACTGTTCTTCCTGAATAACAAATTCGCTTGTTTGTCCTAATTGTTCCTGTACTTTCTCAGCTCCAAAGCCAACAACAGTTGTTATACTAGCAAGATCTAATCCTTTCAATTGATCAACCACATGTTGTACCATTGGTTTTCCTAAAACAGGATGAAGAACTTTATATAATTTAGATTTCATTCTTGTTCCTTTTCCTGCAGCTAAAACAATTGCATACCGATTTGACAAGGTAGTCCCTCCGTTCCACTTCACTTCTTATATATTTATGTAAAAAAGGATGTTCTCATTTTGTACAATAATATCCCAATTATGAATATATACGAAAACAAACGTATTTTCAATAAAGACGGCATAATTTAAATAACTATAATATGGCAACATTTTAATATTGATGGCTCAGTGATACTAAAGAATTAAAATTGTAATGATAAAGTCTATACAAACTGCGTACTAGTGAAATTTTCCGCAGTGAGGATTTCCTTTATTCTTTCCATAAGGAGTGCTGGGATACCGCTCCGGCAGAATACTCAGCTTTCTGTGGGCTCGGCTTCAGCTAACTTGGTGAAGAAAGGCACTTCACCAAGTGGATCTTCAGCTCTCGTGAGTCCCACAGGAGTCTCCGCATTCTGCCTACGCTATATTTGTGCTCTGATTATAGAAAGAAATGAACTCATGGAACAAAACTTTTCTGTTTAATTACAGGACTAACCCTTTTAGCATAGTCGTACCCTACGCTACATATGGTGGAGAAATCGACTGGCTGATTTCTGATTAGTGTTGTGAAGCATATCTTAACGAAGGCCGCCCACTTTCACTCCTGTGGGAACTGTTTGACCTGAAGATCCACTTTTTCGAGCGGTTTTTGCTCGAAAAAGTTAGCTGAAGGGCAAACCCCACGGAAAGGGAAGTGGGCAGCCGGAGTGGTAGTTATCATCACGATATATTTCAAAATTATCGCTTAATGCAGTACGAGTAGAGAACAAATCTATGTTCAGTACTGCGCAGTTTATGGATTATGTGCATATATTTTATGTATACGATGACAAAAACAAAAAGCCTAATCAATGTTATTGATTAGGCTTTTTTACCCTTGTTTTTAAGAAGCTCCTGCTTCTTCATACTCTACTTCAGCTTCTCCAGCACGATGATACTCTTCTAAAACTGCATCTTGAATTTTTGCTCTAGTACCAGAGTTAATTGGGTGTGCAATATCCCTAAATTCACCATCCGGCGTACGTTTAGAAGGCATTGCTACAAACATCCCATTATTCCCATCAATCACTCGAATATCATGCACCACAAATTCATGATCTAATGTAATGGATGCGATAGCTCGCATTCTTCCATCGGTATTCACGCGGCGTAATCTTACGTCAGTTACTTCCACTATGTTTCACCACCTTTTCCCTATTTAAGAACTTATTATCTTAATTCAACAAATTTTTTAAAATTCCTGCTTAATTTTTAAAAAATATTATCTTTTTAAGAAAATTTTCTTATAATAGGTGATGATTGACATAATTCGATATGATTAGACCTTTTTACACGATCCATTAGTACTGATCAAAGTAATTTCCTTTTATTACCTCTATTTGTTTGCTATTAGAATCAACGTTTTTAATTTGCAATAAAGAAGTATAATCATCTACTACACGATCTTCTTCTTCATCCTCAGCCTCTGCTAATACACCGATCGCCTTCACATTGGCATCAAATTCTTGAAGTAAGTTTTTCATACCATTTATGGTACCACCAGCCTTCATAAAATCATCGATGATACAAACATTTTCACCAGGCTGCAGGCTACGCTTAGATAACACCATCGTCTGAATTTTTTTAGATGAGCCGGATACATAGTTGATACTTACGGTGGAACCTTCCGTCACTTTCGGGTCACGACGAACAATGACTACTGGAACATTTAAAAATGAAGCTACAGCATAGGCTAAAGGAATCCCTTTCGTTGCTACCGTTACAATGGAATCAATGTTTAATCCTGCAAATCGAGAAGCAAAAAGCCTACCAACATCTCTAACAGTACTAGGTGTACCTAAAATATCGCTCATAAACAAATAACCGCCAGGCAAAATCCGATTAGGATCTTCCAGTTCTTCACATAACTTATTAATCATGGATTCACTTTTATTTACCGAAACATTAGGTACATATTTTACTCCTCCAGCAGCACCGGAAATAGATTCTAAATAACCAATACCATCTTCTTTGAACATATGGTTGATAATGGACAAATCTTCACTAATCGAAGACTTGGCAGCACCGTATGTATCAGAGAAAAAAGGAAGAGAGATTAACTCCATTGGATGTTCAACTAAATAATTGGTCATCGCAACTAGACGATCACTTCTTTTCATTACTACACCCCAAAATCCGAATATTTTGTGGTAAATATAACATTTTATACGTGTTTAATCAAGTCTTTGATGACAACCTAATAAACGTACCACATATACTTCTTCACAAAATCCTCTCAAGCTGTTATAAATTCGATCCGCTCTGCTTTCTTGTTGTACTAGCCCAAATACAGTTGGACCGCTCCCACTCATCAATACTGCATCTGCACCAGAACTAAGCATTTGTTGCTTTATTTGTTCCACTTCAGGATTTTTAGGCAAGGTTACTGTTTCCAATACATTTTTCAACCTACTGCATACACCTTGATAATCAGATTGTTTAATTGCCTGTACCATTCCTTCTGTATCAGGATGCTTTAAGTCATCTAATTGTAAAGATTTATACACCGATTGTGTGGAGACACCTTGAACAGGTTTTGCCAAAATAACCCAGCATTGAGGGGGTGGTGGCAATTCTATAATGTTTTCTCCTCTTCCTTTGGCAAGAGCTGTGGAATTATAAACACAAAAAGACACATCTGAACCAACCTCCGCTCCTAAAACAGCTAATTCATCCAGTGTTAAATTAAGCTTCCATAACCGATTTAATCCTCTTAATGTTGCAGCAGCATCACTACTTCCACCAGCAAGCCCAGCTGCTACTGGAATTTGTTTATCTATTTTAATTCGGACGCCTTCTTTAACATCATAACGATCTTTTAACAATCTCGCCGCTCGATATGCTAAATTTCTTTCATCATTGGGAACAAAACGATTCTCTGATGCCACATCTATTTTGTTTTCTTCTAACAAAAAGAACTCAATTCGATCCGCCAAATCAACTGTAGTCATCACCATCTCAACTTCATGGTATTGATCTGGCCGTTTATAAAGTACATCTAATGTCAAATTTATTTTAGCCGGGGCTTTTTCTATCGTGTACAAATTCGCTCACCTACTGACCATTTTATATTCAGGAATTTTACTATATGTAAAGATACCATAAAAACAAATAAAAGCGCAAAAAGGACAAAGTCTTAGACTTTGTCCTTATTTAAACTCTCTTCTGCCATTTGTACTGCTCTTTTCACCATATTACCGGCATCTCGCGCGGTAATTCCACCCCAACCATCTTTTTGCACCGTGTCGTAAAAACCTAATTCTTTAGCAAGCTCTTCTTTAAACCGATTGGACATTACACCTCGACTTCGACCCATCTGAAGATACTCCCTTTCTGTCATGTTTTACGACAATCCTATTTTATGTTTTTCGCTCTTTATGATACGAGGTAATAAAAGGGTGAAAGACATGTTGTTGGCACTTTAAATCACATGAACAATCACATGCTTAGATGATATCACAATTACTGCATTATTAACCGAATTAGATAAATACTGTGAAGTAATGAAAATTTCCAAAGTGAGGCTTTCTCCCATTCGGATTAATGACGAATAAATTAGGGATTGGAAAGAATTACTGGGAATTTATACGCTGACTTCCCTCTCTTTATACCAGACCACCATTCTAAGCTGCGGAAAAATGCGACACTCCTGGGGGAACAGCGCGAGCGGAAGATCCACTTTGCAAAATGTTTTTCTTTGCAAAGTTAGCTGAGGCCGTGCCCCCGGAAAGGGAGTATTTTTCCGCAGCGATGGTTATGCGCTCATCAAGAAAGAATGGAACAAAGGAAATCCATATCCAGTTATTTCGGAGTTTATAAATTATGTGTCTTTTTAATTTTTACAATAAAAAAAGCAGCAAACATTGTTTACTGCTCCCCTGAGACCGCTTCTAATTCTTCCGTAAAATTTAGTTCAACTGTTTCAGTGAGAATATCTGCATAACTGTAGGATACACGTTCAAATGCATTCTCTTGTTGATCAAGTTCAACAATAAAAACGGAAGGATATGTTTCTGCTAATGTTCCATAACGTTCAATGGTTTTCTTTCTTCCACCATTTGCTTTAATTCGTAGACGTTTGCCGACATTTCCATCTAAACCTTGTTTGATTTCAACCAATGTTTTAGCCAATACACTCCACCTCACTAATATTGATTATACTACATTCTTGTCCAACCGTCAATTAAAAATATTCCATTATACCAATTATAATTGAAAGCTGTCAACAAAAAAATTTGGAAGTTATGTGTTTAGCTTACCTTTTTTTAAGAAAATTATGTATAAAAAAGGAAAACTCCTTATTTTTCAGGAATTTTCTATTACATATTGCTTAAAATAATTCGCTAAAGCAGCAAACTCTTGAATATTTAAAGATTCCCCTCGTCTTGTCCCATCAATTCCAACTCGTTCAAAACCTTCTTCTATCTGAACCTTTGAAAGTATATCTTTAAAATGTCGCGATAAATTGTTACGCAATGTTTTTCGCCGTTGCTGAAAGCTTGCTTGAACTAATTGAAAAAAGAATTCCTCATCCTCAACAGTAACAGGTGGAGTTGCTCGCTTCTCTAAATGCAAAACTGCCGAGTCTACTCGTGGCTGTGGCATAAAAACTGTTTTCGGTACAACCATTTTTACTTTTGCTTCCGTATAGTACTGAATTGCTATCGATAATGATCCATATTCTTTTGTATTTTCAGCAGCTGCCATTCTTTCCGCTACTTCTTTTTGAATCATTACGGTAATACTGGAAATAGGTAAATTAGCTATCAATAGTTGCATTAAAATAGGTGTTGTAATGTAATAAGGGAGATTTGCTACTACTTTTACAGGTTTATCATCTTTAAAATACCTTTCCCAAACCTCTTCAAAATCGGCTTTGAGAATATCTTGATTGATGAGTTCTACATTATCATACGCTTGTAAAGTATCTTCTAAAATCGGCACTAAACGTCCGTCTATTTCAAATGCAACAACTTTGTTAGCTGCAATCGCTAATTGTTCAGTAAGTGCACCAATACCTGGGCCAATCTCAATTGCGTTCATTTCTTTCGTAATGCCTGCATTATGGATGATATTTCTTAAAATATTTACATCGATAAGGAAATTCTGCCCCAAACTTTTTTTAAATGAAAATCCATATTTTTCTAAAATTTCCTTTGTTCGTTTCGGTGTGGCTATTGCTTTCAGTTCACTCATGCGCGTTCCTCCTGAATTATTTGTTCCATCACTTGTTCAAACTCAGCTTTAGCGATTTGAAACATCTGTAACCTTTTTAATAACTGTTTTCCATTAATATGTCCAATTCTTAACTGTTCCCCAAGCTTCTGTCTTCTATCTCTTGAACCATGTCCACCTATTAAACCAAAACGAAGCAGATCTGATTTGGTAATTTCCGATCCTCCGTTCTCTGTTAATTCATATACTTGTCCTAGTGCCTCACGGAGAACATCCAATGAAGCATGTTCTATGCCAAGACTCTTAGTTTGCTTTTTGTCTGGTATAGCTTCTTCTCTTTTTAAAAAGGCATGCTTACAACCTGGAACATGCTGATCAATAATTTGTCTGATTCGCTGCCCTGGATAATCAGGATCAGTAAATACAATGACACCTCGTTTAGTTTTAGCATGTGCAATTTGTGCTAATATATCTTTGTTGATAGCTGAACCGTTTGTTTCTATTGTATCGACATCTAATGCCTGTTTTAATTTTGCAGTATCATCTTTTCCTTCTACGACAATGATTTCTTTCACCTTCAAAAAAGGCTCCTCCATTCTTACTTAAGATAGCTTATTGATACGTTTCCAGATGACCTAACTTTCGAGTAGAAGTTTTAATCATAACCTTTCTCATTTTAACACAAAAAAGCTTACCTTTGCTTCGCAAGGTAAGCTTTACATTTATTCAACAATTCTTACTTTTACTGTTTTCATACCATAGCTCGCAGCTTTTTGTTTGGTTGGCATGTGAAGATCAATTTTATTTCCTTTGATATTGCCGCCAGTATCTCTAGCTACTGCATATCCATACCCTTCGACCCAAACTTTTGTACCTAATGGAATCACACTAGGGTCTACCGCTACAACTCCGTTGGGGTTTTCCTTTAAATTATAACCAGTAGAAGTCTTGCCTCTACCGTCGCATGATGCACAGTCCCAATTGTATGCTGTTGCTTTCATGTAAAGGGTTTCTCCCTTTTCTTCGTTGTCGCCACGAGAAACTGTTTTACTTGCCGTGCCGTTATTATCAGAAGCTGTTGTCATTGTTGTTTTTGGTTGATTTTCCTTCGTACCAATTGCTACGACTTTTTCTTTACTTTCTTTTTTGACTTCTTCTTTCACTAATTCACGGGATACTTCTTCCCCATTTTCCAATACAACTTCATAGTGTTTTTCAACTAGACCTGGTTCACCTTCTGATATAACTTCTTCTTTGCCTTTCTCAAGCGAACTATCGTTTCGTTTCACCAAACGATAGTCTTGCTCTTCTTCTACAACATCTGTTACTTTCTCTACTCGTGTAATTTCGATATCGGTGCTTTTGCCTACTGAAGCAGTCTGTTCTGGTTCCACACGATCTAATTCATCTAATTCAATGTCGTATTCCGCTAATAGTTCCTGAACAGAACCTCCAGTTGTCCAGACTTGCTGTTCTTCACCAGCATCATTAATGGTAACTTGAAAAGCTTTATCGATACCAATTACTAAGTTATCAGCTATTTTTGTATTTGCTGCTAATGACAATTGATCATTTTCTGTTAATTCTATATCTTGCTCTGCCAAAAATTCCTCAACTGTATCACTAGTTGTATAATATGTTTGTTCATTACCATCTATGCTGACTATTACTTGATTTGCAATTGTATGCTCGATTTTCATCTCTCTATTTACGAGGTCATTTAATTCATGTGAAAGTTCATCATGCTCTCCCACTTCAATTGCAAGTTCATTTAGAACATCTTCGACAGTTTTGGCATGTGTACGAACTGTCGTTGATTCACCTTCTTGAACAACTGTAACTTCTGCTTTTGATAATTCATAAAATGATGTGCAAATAAAGCCGATAAATACAAATAAAGAAAGTGCGTATATGAAGTCTTTGTTGTTCAATAAGTGACTAAATTTAAGACGTTTCATGAACTCTTCCCTCCTTTTTACTCGCCGTTGTATTATATAAAGATCCTTTTTCAGTGTCAAATGGCGTTATGAAAAGCAAAAAGCAACAAAACCCTTGAATTCAAAGGGTTTTGCTGCTTATTTTTATGAAATATTTCAGTTTGTTTACATTACCGTAACATCACCTGAAACATTTGCTGCTAAAGGCATCATCCGTTTATTAGACCGAAAAATCGTTTGGCGTTTTCAGTTGTTTGCTTACTTATTTCTTCATAACTTACCTCACGCAGTTCTGCTATTTTTTCTGCAACCAACTTGACATAAGCAGGCTCGTTTCTTTTTCCCCGATTAGGATGTGGCGCGAGAAATGGGCAATCTGTTTCGATTAATAAACGATCTGCTGGTACATACTTTGCTACTTCCTTCGGTAAAGTAGCATTTTTAAACGTTACTGGCCCACCAAGTGATATATAAAAATTCATCTTTAAGCATGCATCAACATAGTCAACAGAATCATTGTAACAATGCATAATACCACCAACTTCTTCTGCTTTTTCTTCTTGCAATACTTGGATGATATCCTCTGTCGCCTCCCGATTATGAATAATAATGGGTAAGTTGACTTTTTTGGCTAACTGAATTTGCTTGCGAAAAACTTCTTGTTGTACATCTTTCGGCGACTTGTCCCAATGATAATCTAGGCCCATTTCTCCTAAAGCGACTACTTTTGGGTGTGAGGACAATTCTTCTAACCACGCTAGTTCTTTGCCGGTCATATCGATAGCATCAACTGGATGCCAACCGACTGCAGCATAAATATGGTCATGTTGTTCGGCCATCTCTATTGCTTTCGGGATCGTTTCATGATCAAATCCGACAATGACCATGTTTTCGACACCAGCCTCTTTCGCTCGTTGTAATACTTCCTCACGGTCTTCATCAAAATGCGATACGTTTAAATGAACGTGTGTATCAAATAACATCCTTATTCCTCCTTAAAAAAACAGACTAAACCGATTCTCCCCTGCTCGTCTCATTCATAGTTAATACAAACTGCGAAGTAGCTTAGTTGTAAAGTTAACAGGACTTCTCTTCCCTGGATATAGTCGTTTATCCTCGGAAGAGAAGATCTTTTCCCTGGAAGAGAAGCCTTTTTCCTTGGAACAGATCGACGCTTCCGGGGATATCTCTTTTCCATATCCACGTTACTTCGCAGTCTGTTTTTATGCGCATAAATAAAAAGTACACACACGTTTCAAATGGAATGTGTGTATACTTTTTGATATTTATTTTACGATGGAGCCATTTGGCAGGTTTGATTCTACTGTGGCCAAGGATAGAGAGCCGTCTTTGTCTTCTCCAGATAGAATCATACCTTCTGACAACTCGCCGCGCAATTTAACTGGTTTTAAATTGGTTACACAGATCACCTTTTTCCCTTTTAGAGATTCTGGAGTATAGTATTGTGCAATACCTGATATTACTTGACGTTTTTCGCTGCCAAGATCTAATTGAATACGTAATAATTTATCGGCATTTTTCATTTTCTCAGCATGCGTTACTTCTGCTACACGTAAATCTAGCTTCATAAAATCATCATACGTTATTTCATTTTTTTCTTCGGATTTCGCTTCTTTCTTCTCCGGCTCAGGTTTAGTCATCATACCCTTAATAATTTGTACTTCTTTTTCAACATCTAAACGCGGGAAGATCGGATCTTTCTTAACCACTTTCGTTCCTGCCTCAATTATTCCGAAGTCTAACAAACTCTCCCAAGTATGAAGTGCTTCGTTGTCACTCACACCAATTTGTTCGAAAATTCGATTCGGTGTTTGTGTCAGGAATGGGCGTAATAAAATCGCAATTCGACGTAAACTGTCGACTAAATGTGCCATCACATTACCTAAACGATCTTTTTTACTTTCATCTTTCGCTAAAATCCAAGGCTCTGTTTCATCAATATATTTGTTGGTTCGACTTACATACTTCCAAATGTTTGTTAATGCAACAGAGAATCCCATCTCATCTAATGCATCTTCTACATTAGCTACTGTTTCTCTCCCTAATGTTTCTAATTGTTCATCAAAGGACTCTTCTGAAACGCGGAATGCTGGAATTTCACCATCAAAGTATTTATTAATCATCGCTACTGTACGATTTAATAAGTTACCTAAGTCATTGGCAAGGTCGTAATTTGTACGGTCTACGAACCCTTCAGGAGTGAAAACACCGTCTGAACCGAATGGCACTTCACGTAACAGGTAATAGCGTAATGCATCTAATCCATAACGCTCGGTTAAATCGATCGGGTTCACAACATTCCCTTTTGATTTCGACATTTTTCCGTCCTTCATTAAAATCCAACCGTGCGCAAAAACTTTTTTCGGTAATGGTAAATCAAGTGCCATTAACATAATTGGCCAATAAATTGTATGGAAACGAACAATTTCTTTACTCATTAAATGAACATCTGCTGGCCAGTATTTTTGATATAAACTGTCATCTTCTGTACCATAACCCAATGCAGTGATGTAATTGCTTAATGCATCAATCCATACATAGATGACGTGTTTAGGATCTCCAGGTACTTTAATACCCCAATCAAATGTTGTACGAGATACCGCTAAATCTTCCAGTCCTGGTTTAATAAAGTTATTAATCATTTCATTTTTACGGCTTTCCGGCTGAATGAACTCTGGGTTTTCATCATAAAAAGTAAGCAGACGATCGACATACTTACTCATTTTGAAAAAGTACGATTCTTCTTTCACATGTTCAACCGGACCACCACAATCAGGGCAATGGCCATTTTCTAGTTGTCTTTCAGTGAAAAAGGATTCACAAGATGTACAATAGCTTCCTTCATATTCATCTAAATATATATCGCCTTGTTCTAATAATCTCGCGAAGATTTTTTCGACAACTTTTTTATGACGCTCTTCTGTCGTACGAATGAAATCACTATATGAAATATCTAGCTTTTCCCATAAATCTTTAATTCCACTAACGATTTCATCTACATATGCTTGTGGGGTAACACCTGCTTCGTCCGCTTTTTTTTGGATTTTTTGCCCATGTTCATCTGTTCCTGTTAAATAACGAACATCATATCCTCGGAGTCGCTTGTATCGTGCCATCGCATCTCCTGCAACCGTACTATAGGCATGGCCAATATGTAAATTTCCACTAGGATAGTAGATCGGTGTTGTTATATAAAAAGTTTTCTTTTGCTCTGTCATGCTATAACCTCCTCAATACATTTTTTATCTATTTAAAACAGTCTGCTTTCATTGTAGCGATTTTTCGAACAATTTTCCATTATAAATACATTGTCACCATTTATTTTATGTTTAAAACATCTAAAATTGTCGAAAAATCACTACAAACTATTGATTTGTATATCTTCAATTTTTTTATAAAAGCTTGAAAAAAATGAGAAAATTAAGTTTGACAATAATGGCAACTAATGGTATTATAACGCTATAGATGTCGAATATTGCCGAATTTATTTATCAAAGGGGAGAATAAATAATGAAATCAACAGGTATTGTGAGAAAGGTAGACGAGCTTGGTCGTGTTGTAATTCCGATCGAACTACGTCGAACATTAGGAATCGAAGAGAAAGATGCTCTTGAAATTTATGTCGATGATGAGCGTATCATTTTACAAAAATATAAACCAAATATGACTTGTCATATTACTGGTGATATCTCTGACGACAACTTTACATTAGCAGATGGAAAACTAGTACTTAGTCCTGAAGGTGCTCAGACACTAGTTGACGAAATCCAAAAGAAATTAAACAAATAAAGATACATAAA
The DNA here is from genome assembly GCF_010994055.1 of Gracilibacillus thailandensis. Lineage (NCBI taxonomy): Bacteria > Bacillati > Bacillota > Bacilli > Caryophanales > Bacillaceae > Gracilibacillus > Gracilibacillus thailandensis. The sequence continues at coordinate 21,386 of NZ_WJID01000027.1, forward strand.
AACCCTGTTTCATGATTGAAACGGGGTTTTTATTTGTTTACTCTATATGATAAGCATTGTATACTTCTCTTTTCGGAATATTGCGCTCTTTTGCTACGGCTTTGATTGCTTCTTTACTTGAATATCCCTCTAATTTCATTTCTTTTTCGACATGCTCTTTTATGGTAAGATCTGTCCACCATTTCGTTTGTGGATTATCCTTAATTCCTTCCACAACAATACTGCACTCACCTTTTATCGAGTTATCTGCTATCCACTCTTCTATTTCCGGTAATCTTCCTCTTATATATTCTTCGTATCTCTTAGTTAATTCCCTTGCTATTGCTACTTGTCTGTCACCAAGTGATTCCCTTAACAACTTGATTGTCTCCTTAATGCGGTGTGGTGATTCATACAAGATAAACGTTGTATCCAATGATTGCAGTAATTGTAGTGCCTGATCACGATCTTTTTTCTTTCGTGGCAAAAAGCCATAAAAATAAAAATGATCAGTTGGTAACCCTGAACCAACTAAGGCTGATAATGCGGCGTTTGCCCCAGGTAATACCACAACGGGAAGATCTCTTTGAATGGCAGCTTGTACCACTTCAAATCCTGGATCCGAAATTCCTGGCATACCTGCATCACTTACTAGAGCTAAATTTTCTCCATTACTTAGCATCTCAAGAATTTGATCCTGCCTTGCCATTTTATTATGTTCATGGTAGCTGATCATCTTTTGCTTCAGTTCAAAATGATGTAACAACTTCCCAGTATTTCTCGTATCTTCAGCTAAAACAGCATCAGCCTCTTCCAATATACGTAATGCTCGAATCGTAATATCTTCTAAATTACCGATTGGTGTCGGCACTACGTATAATATGCCTTTTTCATTATCAGTCTGGTAGCTCTTCTGTATCTGCATATACGCCATACCTTTCCGTTTGGTTTTCTTTGATCCATAATTCCTTCTGCTTTCTAGTAAGCTTTTTAATTTTTGCTTCTAACTGCATTGCTTCTGATTTTGTCTTACATTGTTGTTGGTACTGCAATTGAAATGGGGCTCTACCTCTTGTATATTTAGCACCTCTACCTTGTTCATGCATTTTCATTCTTCGTTCGATATCGGTTGTATAGCCTGTATATAATGTTTCATCTTTACATTTAAGAATATAGACAAAATGATTATTTTTTTCTCCCATATAGTATACCTTCTACCTCTTTTGTATAATTTCCCTCTCCATCGAAAGCATATAATGGCGACAATAGCTTGAGATCTGGATTTCCATCTCTAATTCCTTCTATTAATAATATGTTTGCTTCTTTTCCTTCTTTCGGGTACACGAAACGAACACGCTTTGGTTCTATTTTATATTGCCTGAATAAAGTAATAATATCGACAAAACGTGACGGACGATGTACCATGGCTACTTTCCCACCTGATTTAACGAGCTTACTACACGATTGTACCACATCTTCCAACGTACAAAAGATTTCGTGTCTTGCGATTGTTAGATAGTCATTATGATTTTGATGATTTTTATTCTCAGTCTGGAAATAAGGTGGATTAACGGTTACTAAATCAAATTTGTTATTTTTGAAGTGATCCGGCATATCCTTTAAGTCACCATGGATCATATCTATTTGATGGTCTAGCTTATTCAGTTCAATACTGCGGCATGCCATGTCATATAGCCGTTCTTGAATTTCGACGCCTGTAATGGGGACGTTAGATTGTCTTGTTAATAACAATGGGATAACGGCATTGCCTGAACAAAGATCCAGTATTTTTCCTCTTGTTTTTGGTGTTGTAGCGAAGTCTGCCAGTAGCACAGCATCGATGGAAAAGGCGAACTTAGTCGGGCTTTGAATGATTTGCATGGTTTGATCTGCTAACAGATCATCAATACGTTCGTCTTCTTTAAGTTGCATTTGTTTATCTCCTTCAATAAAGTACATAGTTGATATATACAGCGAAGTTGTGAAAATTTGTGGAGCGAGGCTTTCTTCCATTCTGATTGATGATGAGTGCTAAATCGACGCTGCGGAAAAATACTCCCTTTCCGGGGGCACGGCCTCAGCTAACTTGGTGAAGAAAACCACTTCACCAAGTGGATCTTCGTCGCGTGAGTTCCCCCAGGAGTATCGCATTTTTCCGCAGCTTAGTGTGAATTTCTTATCAAGCAAGAAGAAATTCACAGATATATTCCCATAAGTTTCCTTCTTTCGGTCATCAGAATACTACGCTTAGCGGAGGCAGAATACGGAGACTCCTATGGGAAATAGCACGAGCTGAAGACCCCGCAGGAAAGCGACTTTTGCTTTCCG
>NZ_WJID01000028.1:0-6998 GCF_010994055.1 Gracilibacillus thailandensis
GTCATCAGAATACTACGCTTAGCGGAGGCAGAATACGGAGACTCCTATGGGAAATAGCACGAGCTGAAGACCCCGCAGGAAAGCGACTTTTGCTTTCCGAGGAGGCTAAGGCCGTGCCCATGGAAAGCGCAGTATTCTGCCGTAGCGAATGACAACTCTTCTTAAAAATGGAACAACGTAAAGCCATGTCCAGCTACCTCGCAGTTTATGTATTTTGTTCATATTTTTCCTGCTTTATTTCTAAAGCAAAGGCTGACACTTGAGTATGCCAGCCTTGGTTTGGTTTATTTGGTTTTGTTTAGGAATAGTAGACAGAAGAGGCAGTCGCCTTCTTGCCTTGGACTTCCAAAATGTACGTTACAAATATGAAAGCCTTCTTCATAAAGTCTGGCTAAATTATCGTATCCTTCGCCAATTGCTGCTTCATCATCAGCTTGTTCACTTTGTTCGGAACTTTCCGATTCATTGTCCAACCGTTGTCTGAGGTGATGGTTTTCCATCTCTAGCCGGTGATTTTCTTCTAGCATTTCGCCTAACTGCTGTTTCAAATCTCCTAATTGCTGATATAATTGACCAATTTGTTCTTCCATGTCAGAAACTTGTTCAAATAATTCCTTTTTCTTCACGTACTCCACCCCATTATTCTGTGGCCTGGGTATTAATAACTCCTTCATCTATAAGTTCATCTAATGTGTATTCAATCATACGTTCCTTTTCTGGAATTTCGATTTGAATAAGGCGTTCCAGGATGTTGAGTCCGACTACCTTTCCATGGCCATAAGCTGTCGTTATTTCTTCACCTAGATCTGGTAATTCTTTTTTAGCCGTTTCATAATCATCATTCTCATATTTCAAACAACACATTAAGCGTCCACAAAGACCAGAAATTTTCGAAGGATTTAAGGAAAGGTTTTGATCTTTCGCCATTTTAATCGATACTGGTTCAAAATCACCTAAAAATGTGGAACAGCAAAGCATACGTCCACATGGTCCAATCCCACCTAACAGCTTTGCCTCATCTCTAACCCCAATCTGACGTAGTTCAATACGTGTTTTGAATACAGAAGCAAGATCTTTTACTAAATTACGAAAATCAACTCTGCCATCAGCTGTGAAGTAGAAAATGACTTTATTGCGATCAAATGTATATTCTACATCGACTAAATTCATTTCCAATTCATGTTCTTTAATTTTCCCCTGACATGTTTGATAAGCCTCTTCAGCAATCTCCTTATTCTCCACGACAATCAATTTATCTTTGTCATTGGCAATACGAATTACTTTCTTGAGGGGAAGAACAACATCTTCTTCATCGACCTGCTTATTCGCAACAACAACCTTACCAAATTCTACTCCTCTGACAGTCTCCACAATGACATAATCATCTGTATCGACCTTTAAGTCATCTGGATCAAAATAATATATTTTACCCGCTTTTTTAAAGCGGACACCTATAACTTCTATCACAAATATTCACCTCTGTAGTTGAAGTGTTAATTGCTCCAATACTAACTGTGGGTGCACATTTTGCTCTAATTTACGTTTTGCCTCCATAATATATTGTAAGTTATCAGTCGCATGGTTTATCGACCAATACATCGCTGCTGCTTCTAATTTATTATGGTGATTAGCAAACACAATCCTAGAAGATTCATCTAAATGATAATGAACAATATCTCTAAACCATAATAATAATAAATCGAGACCTTCTTGTAACTGTGTACGTTCTTTAAAATGTGGCATCCACTGCGTATGCACAAATATTGGCACTTCGTCTTTATTATGTTGAAGCATTTCAACTAATTGTACCACTAATTTTCGTGACTGTGCAAACCAAGTATCCTTACTCTTTTCGATTGCTTCCGATAAATTATTTGTTACATGAGTCATTAGACGGGCATTTGATTCTGTTAAACCTTCTCTTTGTAAACTTTGCTCTAATTGCTTGGGATTTAGAGGTTTAAATGCGATCATCTGGCATCTGGAACGAATCGTAGACAGCATTGCGTGACTATTCTCTGTTAATAAAATAGCAGTTGTTTGCTGACTAGGCTCTTCTAGAAACTTTAGCAGTCGATTAGAGGCATTATCGGTCATTTTTTCTGCCTGTAAAATAATATATACTTTTTTATTGGACTCCAGTCCAGTATACGTAAATTCCTTTTGCAAATGTAAGATTTGTTCTTTCTTTATACTTGCTCCATCAGGGATGATAATATGTAAGTCAGGATGATTCCCACTTTTAATCCGGCGACAGTCACTACACTGATGACACGGGTCGACAGTTGTCCGTTCTTTACAAAAGATACTCATTGCGAGAAGGAGTGCAAGCTCATACTTTCCCGTACCTTTATCACCATGGAATAGATAGGCATGAGATATTCTTGATTTTTTAATACTGTTCATTACCATCTTACTGACAACAGTTTGTTTTTCTAGCATGTCCGCCCATACCGTGTCCATATTATTGCCTACTTTCCTTTTTTTATTGATTTTCTAAGAAAAACCCGTTCAGTCCTTATACTACATGCTAAGTGGCCCTGAGATTGTTTTTAATAACCATAGTGAAATATCTCAACCGTATAACCACCACTCCGGCTATACATTTTTCTTTCCCTTTGTTAAAGAAGAGGATGGATTAGTTTTCTCCGCTAATCTACCCTCTGTATGCTTACGTATATAGGTTAATGAGGAGACCTTTTATTTCTCCAATTAAGTCCAAGATTTGAATAGAGTTTTTTTCTTGATCCATAACAGATTCGGTTAATTCCACTAGCTTTTCATCTACTTCTTCTACAATGGTTAATCTACGGTTATCTCCATCTAACATAAAACTGTGGGATTGTTTCAACTCCATCCCATAATCCACTGCTTCTTTGACAAACCGCTTGACCATTCTTTTATATGCAGCGAGATCTTTAAAGGAACGAAAGCGAGCAATTTTCTGTCCTTGAGCAGTTAATTCACTCATTAATTTTTGCAACTCAGCTTGTTTTAATTGTGTGGATTGTTGCCTAACCATCGTATCAAATCTTTGTGATGGTGGCCTTGATTGTTGATCCTTTTTGTTTAATGCTTCGAGTTGTGTACGCATTTCTTGACTAATTTTCATAACTAGTGAAACCTACCTTTTAATATTGATGAAAAGAATCGACAGGTACGACAAATACTGTTGCTCCGCCAACTTCTACATTGACTGGACGTGGGATATAAGAATCCGCATTTCCGCCCATCGGAGAAACAGGTGAAACCAATTGCTCTCGTTGACTGCAATTATCACGGATAATATCTAGCGCATCATCAACATGCTCATCCTCACAACCGATCATCAATGTTGTATTGCCTTCCTTTAAGAATCCACCAGTAGAGGATAATTTCGTCGTTTTAAACTGCTTTTCTCCAAGTGCATCAACCAAACGATTACTATCCTTATCTTGCACAACCGCCATAATTAATTTCACAATTGCCACCTCCTTATTTTTTATTTCACCTTAGTATAAAATGAGACTTCCATCAGAGGGAAGCTGCTTCATCCCTCTGCGATAGCATGATTATCAAGGTAATAACTTTCTGTAATGCTTCCAAAGAGGTGCTCATAGACGTTCACCGTGACAAATATGCTTTTACCTTTTTATATGATTGTTCTTCTACTTCTATTATATCAAAGTTTGCATCAATTCTCTCGATACGATCAGGAAATTTTGTAAGTAACTGTTGATATGCTTCATAAACCTTTTGATGAAAAGATAATGATTCTAAATCTAACCTATTTTGTTCCCTTTCCACATTTTTATTAATTCGTTTTAATCCTTCTTCCGGTTCTATATCAAAAAACAGGGTAAGATCTGGCATCTGGTCTGCAATGGCAAACTGATTTATTTGAAAAACTTCCTCCACGCCAAGACCACGTGCTGCACCTTGATAAGCAAGACTGCTATCTACAAATCGGTCACAAAGTACAATTTTACCCTCTTTCAATGCAGGTTCTACTATCTCCACTAAATGTTGCCTTCGTGCAGCAGCATATAACAATGCTTCTGTTCGTGCATCCATCATCGTATTTTTTGTATCTAAAATGATGTCACGAATTCTTTCAGCAATCGGGATACCACCCGGCTCCCTAGTTTGGATTACTTGATGTCCGTCTTCTGTTAAGCGTTGTGCCAGTCGGTTAATGATAGTTGTTTTTCCAGCACCTTCGCCACCTTCAAATGTTATAAACACGTTCATTCTCCTTCTGTTACATCATAAATATATAAACCATTTCTTCGATTTTTTGGTTGAAAACTTATATTTTGGTCCAATAAATCTTGTATCTTCTTTATTTTTGTTTCGCTAATTTCCTCACCTTTTGCAAGTAAGGGAATTCCAGGTGGATATGGAATAATTGCCTCTGCAGTAATTTTACCAGCTGCTTCTTTCCAATTGCACCACTTTTGCTTTTGATGTCGCATATCTGCATATGATAATGCTAGCAGTGTAATATCTTCGTTAAAGTAATGATTTTTTTCTTCTATTGTAGCACGCTTAGAGCAAAAAATTAATCTATTAGTAATTCTCCTTATTTTATCGATTAAAATGTTAGGATCAATTGTCGGCTCTAACCCCAAAATAAATAGTATATGTTTGTCCGTTATTAATTCTGGGTAAAGCTTTTCTTCCTCAAATAGTTGTTTGACATCTTGACTATTTACTCCTTCTTTAACACGCAAACATACTTTTAATGGATCATCGCTTTGTTCCAAGACCCAGTCATCACTATCATTAAAACATGCACGAATTTTTTCTATATAAGCAAATAAATCCTTACTTTGTTCAGGCGTAAAAGTAGCTAAATAGTACCTTGCTAAGTCCAAACTTGCCATAATCGGATACGATGGACTACTTGATTGCAACATTTGCAAATAATAGCTTATCCTCTCTCGCGCTACTCGACTACTTTGCACATGAAGATATGCTGCCATCGTTAAAGCCGGTGTCATCTTATGTGCGGACTGAACAACAACATCTGCCCCCAGTTCGACTGTGGATGGTACGGGTAAGGATGGTAAAGAAAAATGACAGCCATGCGCTTCATCTACTAGAACGGTAATGTTATAAGAATGAGCTAGATCAATAATCTCTTGAATTGGATATATGTCTCCAAAATAATCTGGATAAGTAAGGATGACTGCTTTTGCCTCTTGGTATTCAGTTATCGCCTTTTTTACAGTAGCTACAGAAGGTGCTGTATACCTCTGATTGATTTTGTTATAAGCTGGAGGCAGGAAAATTGGCTGAACGCCTGCTAACTCCATTCCATGTAAAATCGATTTATGGCAATTCCGCTGCACGAGGACTTGATCACCTGAATCACATGTTGCTAGTATCATAGCTAAGTTCCCTACAGTACTACCATTCACTAAGAAATATGTATAGCTAGATTGAAACCAATCAGCAGCTAATTGTTGCGCTTCTTGAATCACACCCTCTGGTGCATGTAAATCATCTAACCCAGCTAATTCAGTTAGATCCATTTGCAAAAATGATTGAAAATATTCCTTGGCCCTTGCGACAAATATTTCTCCATTTTTATGACCTGGAACGTGGAGTGATATATTTTGGTTATCTATAAAGTCTGTTATTGCTTTATAGAGTGGTATTTGACTTTGCTTGTTATCCATTCTATTGCCTCTCTTTTATAGATAATCTGTAATGATAGCTTATGTGAATTTAGAAAAAAATAAATGGAATCACTAGTAGTGATTCCATTATATAGTATAAGAAGATTGATTGATAGCACGTAATTTTTCTACATAGAATTGATAATTTTCGTCTTTGGGACTCGTGGAAATGATTTTTTCCTCACATTCCTGACAAATATAAAGTTGATATAAAAAAATTCCGTCTTCCTTTGTTTGATTACATATACCACAAATATGAATATGCTTCCCCATATGCCACACCTCCATTAAGTAGTATGGCCAATCTAGTAAATAATATACAAAGAATAATAGATTTTTTTACTTCGACAATTTTATTGTTTTTTCACGTGAAACATTTTTATTTTTTGTATCCAATCACTTGAATTCGACAGTAATCTGCAAGCCATTGTTGATCTTTGTACAATGTTGGTTTTAATACCTGTTCAACACGCTTTACTAATTGTTCCTTTTCCGCATCATTCAAATGGGCTAACATGCCTGCTGCAAACATAAAAATCCAATTCTTCAATCCATCTTCCCCATCTAACGGAGTTGGTCTAGTGAAATATCTTGCATAACTAACTGTAAGCCCAACCTCCTCCATTAGCGAAGTGTACTCTCCTATACTCGGAAAATACCATGGCTCCTCTAATTGATCATATGTTGGAAATAATTGATGATAGGACTCTTGAATCGCCTGTCTTATATATAACACATTATCTTTACCACCAAACTCAACTACTAATCTTCCACCTGAATGCAAGCTTTGATATAACCTTTCCAATGCCTGCTTTGGTTTCGTCACCCAGTGCAATGTAGCATTAGAAAAAACAGCATCAAATTCATTATGAAATTCCATATCATATACATCCATTGCTTGAAAATGAAGGTTTGAGTACTTATTTTGAGCTTCTTGTATCATATTAGATGAGCGATCTACTCCGGTAATATTAGCCCCCATTTTGTCTATTTCATTTGCAAGATCACCAGTACCACATCCTACATCCAATATCCGCTCTCCTTCCTTGGGAGAAAGTAAATACAACACACCTTTGCCCAAGTTCGATACAAAGCTATGCCTTTCATCATACAAATTAGAAGACCAGAAATCCATAAAACCCCTCCATACCTTTTCACCTATTATATACTAAATTTTGGGACAAGATATTAAATTTATAGAAATCATGTTCAAACTTTTTTATCTACAGCGCTAGAATGAAGTAACACAGCTGCTTTTATACTTTCTTTCCATATAAAAAAACTCCCTAGTCCCTATAGAGTGACCCAATAATATGAGACAGGAAAAAACACCCC
>NZ_WJID01000029.1:0-76785 GCF_010994055.1 Gracilibacillus thailandensis
AACATCCTGAAAGGAGGTTAAGTGGGGGTAGTTCAAAAATCCAAATATAGGAATGTATAGCTTGAGCTATCCAATAAATAATAATAACACACGGATTAAATTGCTGGATTTAAATCAGTATTGTCCTTACCAATCGCTAATTGGTGAAGTGTTATTTCAGGTAGACTACCAATTCTGATGTTTACACCAGTTTGGCCCAGTCCTTCACTAATATAAAAAGGACGACCATCATGCGAATGAAGTCCTTTGATAATGTTCATTTTGGCAAGTTTCCCCATTTTAGCAAGATGGTACGCTTTAGGGTAACAGATCTGCCCACCATGGAAATGACCTGCTAACAAATAATCAAAATGGTACTTCTTCATATCAAGTACAATATTAGGATCATGTGTCAGTACTAAATTCGTACCTTTTTGGGTGGATTGATAAGAGCTGAGCAAATCACTACGATTCGTGCTGTAATCATCGATCCCTATAATATTTACTGGTTGATCTTCAATATATATAGTTTTACTGCTATTTTGCATGACCTGGCAATTGTATTCATTTAATGTGTCGATTAATGACTGTAAATGATCGCCTTTTAAAACATAATCGTGATTACCTAAAACCGTGTAAATGCCATACTTAGGATTCAATTTATTAAAAACTTTTAAATAAGGAATAAGCTTTGGGATTGTTCGTTTACGATCAAGAAAATCACCAGTGAGAGCAATTAAATCAATTGCATCATACTTTAGCTTTTCATAAAGCACCTCAGCAGATATCGAGATGTTTTCCAAATGTAAATCAGAAAGATGCAAAATATTCAAGCTTGTAACGGATTCTGTTTCATTGTGATCTATCTTAACGTTTCTTACGACAATATTTTGGGTGTTTTTATATGCTTTAAACATAACTAGACTAACTAGGATTATAAAACTAATTAATAAGAACAAGAACATATTCATCACTCCTCTAGTCCTAATTATACAAGGTTTTATCCTTAATTGTTACGGTAATTCATGGATAGATTTCCAATACAACCAGACATGTATGAGGTGCATCATGACACTAGATTCCAAAAAGATCTTATTTCTCCCTTTTTTAAACATACCTTCAGGCCATCATCAAGTTGCAGATTCCCTTATTCATGAATTGGAATTAAACGAACCAAGCATGAAGTGTGAAAAAGCAGAAATACTTTCCTATAGCTACGGAAAAATTGAAGCTTTAGTCTCAGGTATTTATCTTAAATGGATTCATAAATTTCCCCATGTATATAATTGGATTTATCAGCAAAGTGTTTATAAAAATATTGAACAGCCAAAAAACTTCAAGTTATATGAACTGCTTTTTTTAGCTCAAATGAAACGACTCGTTAAAGAAAAACAACCAGATTGTGTGATTTGCACACATGCGCTGCCATCTTATATGTTAAACGTGATGAAAGAAAAGAGGATACTGAACATACCCGTAATTAATGTGTACACTGACTTTTTTATACATCGCTTTTGGGGAACAGATCAAATTGATTTTCATTTTGTTTCCTCTCCTAATATGAAAGAACTTTTAATAAAAAAAGGAATTCCAGAAGAGCGTATATGGTTTACGGGTATTCCTACCCACCATGAGATTAAGCCTAACAACTTTCATGTTAGGAAAGGTCACACTCCGACATTGTCGATCATGGTAACGGGAGGAAACCTAGGAGTGGGTGCGATGGAAGGTTTGTTACACAATATACAAACGAGTGGTAAAATCAAGTTTTATGTCTTGTGTGGAAAAAACAATGTACTGTATCAAAAACTGAAAAGATTAAATAATAAAAACATTATCCCTTTAGCATATATTACATCCAGAAAAGAAATGAATGAATTATACGATTCAATAGACGGTATTTTAACCAAGCCAGGTGGTGTGACAATCAGTGAGTGTTTAACTAAAAGAATACCTATGTTTATCTATCACGCTTTACCAGGGCAAGAGGTGATTAACCTTGATCAATTACAGCAACTAGGTGTCGTTTATTACCTTAACAATTGGGATGATATCGAAAGTCAATTATTCACTTTTTTTGAAAGTAAAGAACACCTTGAAGAAATAAACAGCAATTTAGAGAATTACCATAAACAACTTACTGATCAAAAAATAACTGAACTTATTAAACAAATTTTGTAAAATTTATTACTAGTAACTCTCGATCATTTGCTATAATTTGTAGTGAACAACAAGAATTGCCCATTACTGTTCATTATAGATTAAAAAAGAAAGCTGGTAATAAATATGGACTACGGCAATTTATACGATACGTATAAACCATTGCTTTTTACAGTAGCTTATCAAATGATAGGTACAATTAAAGAAGCAGAAGATATTGTGCATGATGTTTTCGTGCAGTTAGATAATATCGATCTAACTAATATTGATGATTTGAAAGCATATTTAACAAAAATGACTACTAATAAATGCTTGAATTACCTGAAATCGTCTGTCAAGAAACGTGAAATATATCCAGGTCCCTGGCTACCGGAACCTATTGTTAACCTAGATGAAAATACACCTTTAGACAATCTTCTAAAAGAAGAATCTATTTCATATGCATTTGTAGTACTTCTTCATCAACTAACTGATCTTGAAAGGTGCATTTATTTACTGAGGGAAGTACTTATATTTGATTACAAATTTATCTCTGTGATATTAAATAAGTCAAAACAAAGTTGTAGAAAAGTATATAGTAGAGCAAAGCAAAAATTACAACGAATGAAACCATGTAAAAAAACAGTTAGTAAGGAAGCAGACGAACTAGCTAAAATTTTTTTGCGTGCTGTGGAAAGTGGTAATTTTGAACCTTTCATTGACCACCTTACCAAAGATGTCATCCTCATATCAGATGGAGGAGGCAAAGTGCTTTCAGCTATGTATCCAATTTATAATAAAAATCGTGTAGTTGCCTTTTTACAAGGAATTCATAAAAGAGGGAGTTTTCAAGGGCAGCTTAGAATGGTGAATGTCAATGCCGGCATCGGGATTCTGCAGCAAAAGCAGGGGGAGCCAGTCAAATTGATTACCTTCGATTTTACGGAAACCGGTGTTCAACATATTTATATTGTAATGAACCCCGATAAATTACAAGAAATAGGTCACAATTTCTCCTTTTAATTTGTCTTATAAGTGAAAGCAAAAGAAAGGAGGAAGAGACATGGAACAAAGAATCAACTATGTGGAGGTTGCACCTGATTTAATCAAGCTTATTAGTCAATTGGAGTTGTACAAAAAACGAACAGGATTTGATAAGAAACTGATTGAATTAGTCAAAATTCGCGCATCTCAGCTTAATAATTGTGCGTATTGCATTAATATGCACACAATGGACGCTAGAGCCTTAGGAGAAACCGAACAGAGAATTTATTGCCTCAGTGCGTGGAGAGAGACAGAATTCTATACAGCAAAAGAAAAAGCTGCTTTGGAATTGACTGAGACTGTTACTAACATTGCAGAGCAAGGTGTACCAGATCGAGTATATCAGGAAGTCCGTAAGCATTTCGATGAAAAGCAATATATCGACTTAGTAGGGATTATTATAACAATCAACTGCTGGAACCGATTATCAATTGCAAATCATAATGTTCCAGAGTGAATTTCACTGAAGATTTTCTTAACAGATCTACTCTAGTATGTTTAATGGACATACTAGAGTTTTTTTTTATACATAATCATATTTGCCAATTAGTAATATGAAATATTGGCATCACTAGAATATAATATTCATTTCCTTTATACTATGACTTACAGTATCTATATGAAAAGGTAGTGTTCAATTGAAAGTTATCACAGTTGTTGGAAACAAACCAATGGAATTAAACATTCGAAATGAAAATGATCATCGAATCCCTTTTATCAAGATCGCGCTGAAGCAAAGATTGATTTCGTTCATTGACGAAGGATTAGAATGGGTAATTATGTCCGGTCAAATGGGAATTGAACTATGGGCAGCACAAGTGATAGCAGAATTAAAAGAAGAATATCCGATAAAATTAGGCATATTCCCGCCATTTTTAGAATATGAATCTAGATGGCCGGATGTTTATCAGGAAGCATTTCTGCAAATTATCGAGCAAGCTGATTTTTATCAACCATTGTATAATGAACCATATAAAGCACCCTATCAATTTATTAACAAAGATGTATGGTTTATCGAAAAAACAGATGGATGTTTAGCACTGGTCGATGAAGAATACCCAGGTAGTGCAGGGTATATCTTGGACAAAATGAAAAAGGCTGCAGAAACTTCTAACTATTCGATTTGGTATATTACACCGAATGATTTAGAAGACATTGTCAGGGACCAGCAGGAGTATAATGAAAGTCATTTAGATTAAAAATTGACAACTTATATCTTTTTTGAAAAAATGATAATTAACGATTAAATGAGGTGGAAATAATGGCAAATCAACTAAATGGAAAAGACATTTTAGAGAAGAATTTTAAAACGGCAATGAGAGGATATAATCAGGAAGAAGTGGACGAGTATTTAGATGTGATTATTCAAGATTACGAATATTTCCAGGAAGAAATTAATCGATTACAGCATGAAAATGAACGATTAAGAAAACAATCTGATCACACACGGATTCGTCCGAGTACGTCTAATCATCAAGTTAATTATGACATTTTGAAACGACTATCCAATTTGGAGAAAGCAGTCTTTGGAAAGAAATATGAGGAATAAACTACCATTATATCTTCAGATTTCCATTGACTATTGCTACATTCGTGTTACAATAATGGAGGCTTAAATAAAGAGGAATGAATGTTGAAGTAATCGCTGCACATTTTCATGTGTAGAGGAAAGTCCATGCTCACACAAGCTGAGATGCTTGTAGTGTTCGTGCTTGACGAAATCATAAGTCAAGGTAACCTTTTAGAGGTTAACGGCAGGGAAAACACCTACGTCTTTAGATATGGTGTGAATACCTTGAAAGTGCCACAGTGACGTAGCTAAATAGGAAACTATTTAGGTGGAACGAGGTAAACCCCTCGAGTGAGCAACCCAAATATTGGTAGGGGCATCTTCTATTAGGGAATTCAACCGAACGAAGGACAAGCTTCGAGAGCTTGTAGACAGATGATTACTCCTTTGGTACGAGGCTGACCACCGTTTGCAGTACGACAAGGACAGAACATGGCTTACGTACATTCATTCCGGTCTTAAATAGGATTTCAAACCCCTTTCTTATTAAAAGGGGTTTTGTTGTACATAATAAGAAAAGCGAACCGATGATGACTTACCGTAGGGCGATTCGTGAAATCGCCTAGTTTTTGGGCGCTCGGAGCTAGACAAATATCTTAATTTTATACTTTCTTGTCCTATTATAAAAGAACGGTCCACAAGATGATCAAAAGGAAGGATTTTATTAAATGACAAAAACAGTTACCTTAATTGCTACAGCGGCGATGGGATTAGAGGCGGTTGTGGCAAATGAAGTCCGTCATTTAGGGTATGAAGACGTGACGGTTGAGAATGGCAAAGTAATCTTTGAAGCAGATCACCAGGCGATCGCGCGTTGTAACCTTTGGTTACGAACAGCAGATCGTGTGAAATTACTGATAGGGGAATTTGAAGCAAAAACCTATGATGAATTGTTTGAAGGGATTAAAGCTTTACCCTGGGAGCAATATATTCCGGAAGATGGGAAGTTCCCTGTGACTGGAAAATCACATAAATCAACATTATATAGTGTTCCTGATTGTCAAGCGATTGTTAAAAAGGCAATTGTTGAAAAATTAAAACAGAAACATGGAATTGCTAACTGGTTAGAAGAATCTGGTGCAGAATATAAAATTGAAGCGGCTCTCTTAAAAGACAAAGTAACCGTCACATTAGATACTTCGGGTACTGGTTTACATAAAAGAGGCTACCGTATAGGGCAGGGAGACGCACCATTAAAGGAAACCCTTGCTGCAGCATTAGTACAACTAACTAACTGGCGTGTAGATGAACCATTTTATGATTTGTTTTGCGGTTCGGGCACTATTCCAATTGAAGCAGCATTGATCGGGCAAAATATTGCACCCGGTTTTAACCGATCCTTTGCAGCGGAAGAATGGGAGTTTATTCATTCAGCTGTTTGGGAAAAAGCTTTAGAAGAAGCGGAAGATTTAGCTAATTATGATCAACCACTCGCAATATATGGATCTGATCTTAATCCGAAAATGGTTGAAATTGCACGAGATAATGCAATGGAAGCTGGACTTGCTGATTTAGTGCAATGGAAGCAAATGCAGGCGACGGATTTTCACTCCAATGAAATCGGGGGGTATATTGTCAGTAACCCGCCATATGGTGAGCGAATTGGTGATAAAAAAGAAGTAGAGGAGATGTATCGGAACCTTGGTGAAGTATTGAGAAATTATCCGACATGGAGTATTTATATTCTGACGGCAAACGAAAACTTCGAAGCACTATTCGGTCAAAAAGCTTCCAAGAAACGCAAACTGTTCAATGCGTTTATCAAAACGGATTATTATCAGTATTTTGGAAAGAAAATAAAGAAATAAAAAAAGTATACTATCAATATCAACATTATTCTCTTAATCGGGAGAGTCTGCTGATATACTAAACCCGTTTCATGCAATAATTGAAACGGGTTTTTGGTTATTCATTCATTTATGATGGTACTCTTCAAGCTTCAAATAGCACAAGTTAGCTAAGTGAGGGGCAAGCATTCCCCACCAGGTTCAGAAGGTTTAGAATTTGATCGGCTATCAACTAGCCCAGGCTAAGCCCCATTTAAAATAAACTCACTTTATCTTATCCCATGTATCTACTTGCCCAGCACCTGTATAGGTTGAATATGCAGATCTTATAGGTTTTCCCAATAATCCGGCAATGTGCAAAGATCCGGACATGACTAACATTCCCACACTCCAAACAATCGCTTGAATGATCCCAAGCGTATTGATTTTCTTCGTTAACTTTCGTTCTGTAAGTGATGGAATTAACCATATTAGAAGTGAAAAGAACACTAGACTTCTAATCTAAAAAAATCTATACTAGCGATATAAACAATTTTGTATTCAAGATAAAAAGTTTTTACATGAGTGAGGGATTTCTAGTGAAAGACAGTGAAATATTGGCATATTTCTTAGAAAATTTGTGGTCGAAAGGGTTTAAGTTAACAGATGAAGAAGTTAGCTTCATATATTTTGGGCAAAAATTCACGAATACTTCTGTAGAGCATGTCAAGCTAGCATTATCGTTTACATTACAGCTGCAAATGTCATTTGACAGAAGTTTTTATATTAGTTTACTTGAGTTATTTAGCCGACATAATATTCAAAATAAAAAAGAAGCCATCTTGCTTTTAACACAAAACGGCTTAATGAAATAGTTAGTTATTCAATTTTAGAGCTTTTCGGGCTAACTCATCTGCGTGCTTATTCTGTTTCTCAGGAATCCATTTCATAAAGAAATAGGGAAAAGAACTTGATAAGTGATTAATCTGATTTAAGTATGACTGAAAAACATCTTTTTTTACATAATTTCTTTCAATGGCATCAACTACTACTTTTGCATCTGATCTACAGGAAATGATCTCATCCGGAAAGCGCTCCTTACATAACTCCAACGCTTTAATCACTGCTATAAATTCTGCTTCATGGTTGGAGTATTCTCCGATAAATAGACATTCCTCTATTTGCAATTGTCCAGTTTTGATATAAATGCCGATACCACTTGGACCTGGATTTCCTTGGCTGGCAGCATCTGTATAGACTTCGATCATTATCATCCCCCTAACATTTAGTTCATTTATGTTCAATCTTAGGCTTTATTTTTTTGGCTAGATATAAGAACGGTGTATCTAGTGCAGACACCACAAATTTAATGATATAAGTTGTAAATAAAATACTAAGCCAAGTATTCCATTCATGGACATCATAAAATGCGATCGAACAGAAAATAAGTGTATCAATAAACTGACTGATCATCGTGCTGCCGTTATTGCGGATCCATAGATACTTGTTGGACGGTAATAATTGCTTGATCTTACCATAAATCCAAACATCAATATATTGACTAACAACATAGGCCAGCATACTTCCAATAGCAATGTTCGGAATCAGTTCAAAGATGGTTTCCAGCGCACCTTGTGCAAAATCATCTGCATGTGGGGTGAACCGCAAGACAAATTGCATTACAATTGTCATAATCAGTAGGGAAGAGAACCCCATCCATACAGCTTTTTTCGCCTCTTTCTTACCATGATTTTCATTTAATATATCTGTAGCTAAAAATACCGTTCCATACGTGATATTACCAAGTGTAGCTACTAAACCGAGCATTTCTACTGTTTTTAATACTTGAATATTAGCTATTACAGTAGACATTCCGATCCACACAAATAAACCGGCTTTTCCAAACATTCGATACATCAATAATAATAACGCAAAATTAAGAATAGCAAATAAAATCCATAATAATTCGTTTGCCAATATTTATTCCTGCCTTTCTTCATCAAATTCTTTTCAGTCAATAAATAAAATTACCATAGTTTCAGGATTTATGTAAGAAAAGCGCAAAGCGCCCGTTTAGAAACGTAGCGATTACAGGAATAACTAAGATAAAGGAATCACGGTGAGTTTACTTTCTTCACGAATAAATATAAAAGGCGATGACTGAATCATCGCCTTGTTCATTTTCATTTATTTTTTTTCAACATTAGCAGCTTGTGGGCCTCTTTCACCTTCAACAATTTCAAAAGATACTTCTTGACCTTCTTCTAGCGTTTTGAAACCTTCTTGTTGAATAGCGGAGTAATGTACAAATACATCATTTCCTTCTTCCAACTGAATAAATCCATAGCCTTTCTCTGCGTTGAACCATTTTACTACACCGTTTTCCATGTTATCTTTCCTCCTAAAACCTTTCACGCAAAAACGTGTTAATACAAACAAGATGGCGGATAAAGAAAAAGGTAGCAACCATAGAAGTATAGGATCACCATTCCATTTACTTCTATAGAAGCTACCTGATAATAATGAACCCAAACATCTTCTTTGCTTGTTACTACTATAGCTTATTTTACCAAATACGTCAAGATATTCATATGAGATAAATCCTTTGTTTACAAGGAATAAAACCTTTTCATTTCGAAATGAACATGGTATTGTAATAACAGAATTTTAGTGTAGAGGTGTTACGATTGACAATACTAATTGGCTTAACAGGATGGGGAGATCATCCCACACTTTACGACCATGCAAAGGATAGACAATTCAAATTAACTGCTTATAGTTCACATTTTCCGGTTGTTGAGGTTGACAGCTCTTTTTATGCGATCCAATCTACCGAAAATTATCAAAAATGGGTGAGTGAAACACCTGAAACGTTTTCCTTTGTTATTAAAGCGTATCAAGGTTTAACAGGTCATGATCGCAAACATTTAACCAATCGTGAAGCAAAGGAATTAGTGGATGCTTTTATCAATTCGATTCAACCTGTAATAGCTGCTAACAAATTAAATACGGTATTATTTCAATTTCCACCATGGTTTGACCTAAAACAACGGAACATAAAGAAAATTAGAAAGATTAAACAATGGATGGGCGATATTCCAATTGCGATTGAATTCAGGAATCGAACTTGGTTTGAAGATCATCAACAAGAGACATTGGCATTTTTAAAAGAGATAGGGGTAACACACGTCATATGTGATGAACCTCAAGCAGGAGAAGGATCTGTTCCGACCGTTTTAGAGACAACAAATGACCGCGTATTAATCCGATTCCATGGAAGAAATATTCATGGATGGAATAATCACGGTCAAGAAAATTGGAGGGAGGTTCGCTTTTTATATCGTTATAATCAAACAGAATTACAGAAGTGGGTGAAACGCATACATGAATTAGATAAACAAGCAAGAGAAATAACGATATTGTTTAATAATAATTCAGGCGGAGATGCAGCTGATAATGCTAAACAATTATTGGATTTACTCGATATAACGTATCAAGGATTACATCCTAAACAGATCGACTTTTTTGATTTAATCTAGTATGACTCGTTTCGCTCCTAAGTATCTTTCTGACCAATAACTCATACTTAACTCACTAATATCTACACCGTTAGATTCACTGGCATGAATAAATTTATCATCGCCTAAATAAATTCCAGCATGGGATGGACCTGGTTTATATGTTTCAAAAAATACGATATCTCCCACGGACGGTTGTTCAACTTGCTTGGTGGCATTCCATATTTCACTTACAGTTCGTGGGAGGTTTACACCTAGTTGATTAAATACGTACTGTAAATAACCACTACAGTCAAATCCTGAAGTAGATGTGCCGCCCCACCGGTATGGTGTGCCAAGATGATCTTTCGCACTAGAAATGATTTCACTGACACTCACCGAGGATGCAGAAGATGACGTATTTTCTTCCGATAGAGAACTTTCTTGATCAGCTGCTTCTGAATCTTGATTAGTCGTGTTCTCTGATTTCGCGGAATCCTGTTCGGCTTGCTCTACTTCTACTGATGCTATTTGTGGCGTTTCAGCTGTTTCTTCATGTATCTCTGCTTCAACATGGTGGATTTCCATTCCTGTATCCTGTTTATAAGCTTTTACTGCTTCGTTTGATTTTTCACCATATATACCATCTATATCCTCGCGATAGTAACCAAAATAAAATAGAGCTTCCTGCACCTCTTTGACATCATCTCCACGATCACCAATAGAAAATGTAAGTTCATGTTGTTCTAATATGTCTTCATAATAAGCTTCTTCCTTGTTTATGATGGCTTTTATAGTATCTTTATCCGCTTTTCCATTTTGGTCCATTAAATGGTCTTCTTGGAATTTCTTTAATGCATATTCTGTCAAAACCCCAAACTCTCCATCAATAGAAGAATCATAGTACGATAATCGTTGTAATTTATGTTGCAGCATCCGAACCGATTCATGTTGCATACCGTATTTCAGTACGTCCGATTGCTCTAATATCTCGTTCTGCATCATAGGATAGGCATCGACATAAAAAGAAAAAGGCTGGCTAAATGCAAAACTGTAAGCGACGGAGTGTTTTACTACTCGTGATATTTGATCTTGTAACAACATAAAACCACCCCTTACGAAATAATTACTTACAGAAAAATTTATGTTAAAATGGGGGAAATATGATCTTAAGTTAACTTTGTTACGTATTTGTAATAAAGTGAGGCTTCCATCAGTAGGAATGACCCTAATATGATGGATAACGCTGTGGTAAATGATGGCGAGGAAGGAAGATGAAAGATGTCAATAAGTGAGCAAAACTATTTAGATTTATGCAGAAAAGTACTTGCGGAAGGGACAAAGAAAGATGATCGCACCAACACCGGTACGCTATCGATATTCGGGCATCAAATGCGCTTTGACTTACAAGAAGGATTTCCGTTACTAACAACTAAAAAAGTACCTTTTCGTTTAATTGTTAGTGAGTTATTGTGGTTTATTAAAGGGGATACGAATATTCGTTACCTTTTAAAGCATAATAACAATATTTGGAACGAATGGGCTTTTAAAAATTGGGTGGAAAGTGATGAGTACGATGGACCTGACATGACTGATTTCGGTCATCGTTCACTACAGGATTCCGAATTTAAAAAAACATATGATCAGCAGATGGACATTTTTAAAACGAACATTTTAGAAGATGATGCTTTTGCAAGCAAATTTGGTGATCTAGGCTCTGTATATGGAAAACAATGGCGAGCTTGGAAAACGTCACAAACAGAAACAATTGATCAACTAAAAGATGTGATCGAATCCATTAAACATAACCCTTATTCAAGGAGACATATTGTTTCTGCATGGAATCCAGAAGATGTTCCAAGTATGGCACTACCGCCATGTCACACCCTTTTTCAATTTTATGTAGCAGATGGTAAATTAAGTTGTCAGTTGTATCAAAGAAGTGGTGATATCTTTTTAGGTGTACCGTTTAATATTGCTAGTTATGCGTTGCTCACCGTATTAGTTGCTAATGAATGCGGCTTAGAGCCAGGAGAATTTATTCATACATTCGGTGATGCACATATTTATGCCAATCACCTTGAACAGGTAAAAACCCAATTAGAACGCGAGCCGAGAGCATTACCAACGATTTCTATTAAAGATGGTGTTTCCCTCTTTGATATCGAACTCGAAGACATTAAGCTAGATAATTATCAACCACATCCTGCTATAAAAGCACCAGTCGCAGTATAACAAAAAGGAGGAGCAAAAATGATCTCATTATTATTTGCAATGGGCAAAAATCGCGTGATCGGAAAAGATAACACATTACCATGGCATTTACCTAATGATCTTAAGTTTTTTAAAGAATTAACAACGTCAAATGCGATTATTATGGGAAGAAAAACTTTTGAGTCGATGAATGGTCCTCTGCCAAATCGAGATAATATTGTATTAACGACTAAAAAAGAGTTTAAACATGAACAATGCAAAGTAATTCATTCCGTTGATGCAATTAAAGAAATGGACAAGGCAAATCCCGAAAAAGAATGGTTTGTCATCGGTGGCGAAGAGATTTTTAAGCAGGTGCTAGATTTTGCAGATCGAATTTATATGACCTATATTGATGAAGAGTTTGATGGCGACACTTATTTCCCTGACTTTGATGAACAAGAGTGGTACCTAACAAAGAAAGAAAAAGGCAAAAAAGACGAGAAAAATCGCTACGATTATTACTTTATTCAATATGATCGGAAAAAGTAACCCTATTTTTTAGCGTTAACCAAGACAAGCACGCTAA
The DNA here is from genome assembly GCF_010994055.1 of Gracilibacillus thailandensis. Lineage (NCBI taxonomy): Bacteria > Bacillati > Bacillota > Bacilli > Caryophanales > Bacillaceae > Gracilibacillus > Gracilibacillus thailandensis. The sequence continues at coordinate 12,778 of NZ_WJID01000029.1, forward strand.
ATCATGGTAAGATAAAAGATGATAATAATTTGATATACATAAAGGGGCGCATAAAAAAATGTTATCTTCTATTGGTATTCCTGGACTGATTTTAATATTAGTTATTGCATTAGTGGTTTTTGGGCCGAAGAAATTGCCTGAAATCGGTAAGGCAACAGGGGAAACATTGCGTGAATTCAAAAAATCTGCACGTGATTTGACAGATGAAGAAGTAGAGAAAAAAGAAAACAATTCGTAATTTTTTGACCAATAAATGAGGTGGATGTCATGTTATCTAATATTGGCTTTCCAGGGTTATTTTTAATATTAGTTATTGCATTGATTATTTTTGGTCCTTCGAAATTACCAGAGATCGGTAAAGCTGTTGGCCATTCTTTACGTGAGTTTAAAAAAGCTACTCATGACATTATGAATGAAGATAAAGATAATTCAGGCAAATAAGGTACAAAAAGATGTAAAAGACATTCTTTTACATCTTTTTCTTGCACGTTAGTAGAACTAAAATAGATCAAAACAGAAATTCAACGTAGCAACAATTTTAAATGCATAAAGTACGAGAAAAACGAAGGCTGTCCCATTACTTGGTGATATGCCACGTTTTCGTTACATATATCACTTGCTTATGATGAAGGGACGTTTAAAATGGAGCAAGACAAATCATTACCAAATGAGAAGGAAATGGGTTATTTAGACCATTTCGCTGAATTACGCAATCGGCTGTTATGGACTGCACTAGTATTTGTATTGTTTTTTATTGGTGGACTTTATTTTGTCGAAGATATTAGGAATTTCTTTTTAAATGATATAGATATCACATTAAATCTCATTTCACCTGAAGAAATTATTTGGATCATTTTCATGATTGCTTTTGTTGTTGCCTTTGCTGCAACATTACCATTTCTATGTATGCAATTATGGTTATTCGTTAAACCCGGTTTAACGAAAAGAGAGCAACGAATTTCCTTGGCTTATATTCCAGTTATTTTTATTTTATTCGTATCTGGACTAACCTTTGGCTATTTCATCTTTATACAGCTGATTCTTCCATTTGTATTATCTTTAAATGATGGCATGTTTGATACGATGTTTACAGTAGAAAACTATTTCCGCTTTATATTTAAAGTGACAATGCCATTTGCTGTATTTTTTGAAGTCCCAGTTATTACGATGTTTTTAACGAGTCTAGGGATTGTTACACCACAATTTTTAAGCAAAACAAGAAAGTACGGTTATTTTATCCTTGTTATTATCGGAACCATGATTTCACCACCAGATTTTATCTTACAAATTGTCGTTGCGATTCCGTTAATCATACTTTATGAAATCAGTATCATGTTATCACGAATAGTATACCGAAAAAAACAAGAACAGCATCGTGAATTTATGGAAAATTAACACGAGGGATTGAGGAAACGTATGAAGTCTTTTTATCACTTTATGATGCGTTATCGTGGAAATAAACAACTTGATGATGCCCGAAGGTTAGCTGATTGGATGTTTTATGATCATGACTTTCCCAAGCATTCTCACGATTATTATGAAATTAGCAGTTATCTGGAATGGCATACTCCTTTTCCAGAAGCGATTGCAACATATGATCATTTATGGGAGGCGTATATAGATGAAGAAAAGCCATGAGTGTCGCTAACCACTCATGGCTTTTCCTACTCATGCAATAATTCTATTGCTACAATATTTTCAATTGGGACTTTTCGTTGTAAAGCTCCTTCTTGAATAGTTAGCTTTCTTGCGATTGGGTCCATTTTAATAATATGGCCAATAGCGGACTTAAAAGAGCTATTTTGGTAGTAGTTTAATGTTATCTTTTGTTGAGCATGTATCGCTTGCTGTAACGTTAACTCCATTTCGTTGACGTAATCTTCGTCTAAAATAGGCTTTTCCTTAAGGGGTTCGTCAGCAAAGAAATCTTGAAGCATTTCAACATGCTCAGGCAACATTAAAGAAGCCCATTTTATTTTACCTCGATCATGTACCAAACAAATCACCTCAGTATTATTATACGCGAACATTCGTTCTTAATCAATAGACTTCGATCACCTGTTCGTGTATAATAAATAGTGAAAATATGGAAGGGATGTGAATGCGACTATGAAGATTTTACATACTGCAGATTGGCATTTAGGAAAGATTGTTCATGGATTACACATGACAGAAGATCAAGGTAAAGTTCTCCAGCATTTGATTGAAATTATCGAAGCAGAAAAACCGGATGTAATCATCATTGCAGGTGACCTTTATGATCGAGCAGTGCCACCAAGAGAGGCTGTTGAATTATTAAACTCATTTTTTACTACAGTATCCGTTGAAATGGAGATCCCGATCGTTGCTATTTCTGGTAATCATGACAGTCCTGATCGGCTCGGGTTTGGAGCAAGTTTGTTTCGATCCAAACAATTATATTTAGCAACATCCATTGAGGATGTGTTTCAACCCATCCATTTTAATGAAGGCGAACATGATGTCTATTTTCATTTAGTGCCCTATATTGAACCAGAACAAGTGAAGTACTATTTTCAAGACGATTCCATCGAAACACATCAACAAGCGATGGAGCGGATAGTGAGAGAGATTGAAGTACAAATGACGGATCAAGCTCAACATATTTTAGTTGGACATGCCTTTATTGCGGGCGGAATGGAATCGGAGTCTGAAGAAAGACTCACGATGATTGGTGGTACTCCTTATATCGATGCTTCTATATTTAAATCTTTTGATTACATTGCCTTAGGACATCTTCATCAACCTCAAAAAATTAAAAATGATTTTATCCGGTATAGCGGGTCAATCATGAAATATTCCTTTTCAGAAGCAAACCATAAAAAATCTGTCGCCATCTTAGAATTAGATGGTACTGAGAAAACAGTATACACGATTCCTTTAAACGCGCCAAAAGACTTACGAATTGTAGAAGGATACTTTGAAGAATTATTAGCGGAAAAAGTAGTGAAAGCGACCGAAGATTACTTGCAAATAAGATTGCTAGATGATGGACAAATCATAGATCCTGTTACAAAACTTCGTAAGCTTTTCCCTAATATTTTACGGTTAGAACGAAAACAACATGTAGTTCATCAATCTCTTAAAGAAATTCAATCAATAAAGGAAAAACAGAAAATGACCCATGAACAACTATTTGCATCGTTTTACAAAGAGATCAAAGGATCGGAACTTTCCGCAGAACGGGCGAAATATGTACAAGACGTAATACAAAAAGTTATGGTAGAAGAGAGGGAGAAATAGTATGCGCGCTTTGAACCTTGAATTAACCGCATTTGGACCCTATCGAAAACAACAACAAATAGATTTTACCGATTTAGGGGAAGAGCCGATATTTCTGATTACCGGTCCAACTGGTGCTGGGAAAACAACGATTTTTGATGCGATTTGCTATAGTTTATATGGCAAAGCTAGTGGAACTGACCGAGATCAGGATGGATTTCGTAGTCACTTCGCCAATGTTTCTGAACTGACATCCGTTCATTTTACCTTTGAATTACATCATAAAACGTATCGTGTTATTCGTAGTCCCAAACAACAAAAACCGAAAGCAAGAGGAGAAGGGTATACAGAAGAAGCGGCTAGTGCAAGTCTTTATCTCTATAATCAAAAGCAGCAGTGGGAATTAATCGTTTCGAAAATAAAAGATGTCAATGAAACGATCGAAGAAATGATCGGCCTTGATTACGAGCAATTTAAGAAGATGATTATGATTCCTCAAGGAGAATTTCGTAAATTAATCTCTGAAAATAGTAAAGAACGCGAAGAGGTACTTCAAAAAATCTTCCGGACTTATTTTTATAAAAATATTACTGATAAATTAAAAGAACAAGCCAAAGCTTTGGAAGAGCAATTAGAAAAGCTTGATTGGCAATATCAGCAAGAGTTAAATAAGCTCCCTAATGAGATAATTGATCCTGACTCCGATAAAAAGATAAACGAACAGTTAGAAAATCACTATCTCAAGCTAGAAGAACGAAAAGCAACGCTAACGAAAGAACTAGAGCAAGTAAACAAACAATTAACCTATTTACATGAACAATATTACCAGCAAAAGAAACTCGTAGATCATTTTGATGAGTATGAACAACTGCTAGAAAAGCAGAAACTGTTACAGCAAAAGCAAAAAGAAATAGATTTATTACATGAAAAACTCGAACTGGCAAAAACAGCTGAAAAAATAAAGCCTTTAGAAGAATTAATGCAGACAAGGCAACAAGAGTGGCAAACTCAACAACGGAAGCTTGAAGCTCTAACCACACAACAGCAGGAAATGCAATTTCATTTCGAACAAACTAAAGATAAATATGAAGTAGAGCAAAAGAAAGAGCAAGAACGTGAAGCCTTACAATTTCAATTTAAAGAGCAACAGCAATTACTAGCGAAAATGGATGAATTGGAAGCTGCCGGAACAGAATTAAATAAATTGGACGAGACAAGAAAGCGAATAAAAGAAAAACAAAATTTATTAGAAAATAAAGTAAAAGAACTGGAACAAATGAAAGAAACGAGTTACGAGATCAGAGATAAGATCCATGAATTAAAAAGCATATTGCAACAACTACATCATGATAAAGAACAACTACAACGAAAAGCTGCGGATATGCGAGATTTAAAGGATGAATATCGAGAGTTACTCGTATTAAGAAAAGATTATCAGCAATACCAAAATGTAGTTAATAAATTGCAAACAAAAGTTGATGCACAGAAAAAGAAATGTGAACAGCTTGAACAGGAAAGAAAAAAACATTTTGCAAGTTATTTGGCAGCATCATTAGAAGATGGAGATCAATGTCCGGTCTGTGGATCTATTCATCATCCTGAGCTCGCCAATATGGAAAATTCCACTATCTCGGATGAAATGATTGAACAAGAGACCCAATATCTTTCTACGTTACAAGAAGAAACTAAAAATATGCAAATGACACTTCTGCAAATTAAAGAGCAAGGTGAAGGGAAGAGGCAAATTGTTACACGGTTAATGCAAGCATTAAATATCGATACAGAACAGGTGACAAAAGAACAATTGCAACAAATAGATACATTTCTACGCGAAAGCATCCAAAACAATAATAATGAAACAGAAAAGCATAACACTAATGTTCAAGATTTACAAAAGCAGTTCAACCAAATACAAACGGCAATTAAGGATTATGATCGATTAAAACAAGAATTAGGGCAAATCCAAGATAAGTATCAGGAATTAAGTAATGAATACCATCAAATACATGCTAAATATATACAGCTTCAAGCACTGCTTCCAGCAGATGTGGAATCACCTGCTGCTTTTAAGCAACAAGTTATGAAATTGGAGAAGAAACTCAATGATAAAATACAGCAGTGGAAAAACATCCAGGCTCTTTATGAAAAAATGATCGAGGAAAAGAACAAGGTGGACACTCAATATCAGGAGGCAAAACAGTTTGCGAATCAGTTACAAGAAAAATACGTACAACAAGAAGAAAAATTTCATCAAGCTCTTGCCAATTATCAATTTGCCTCCATTACAGACTACAAACAAGCACTGCTTCCTTTTGATAAGCAACAAAAAATAGAACAGGAGATATCGCAGCATAATGAGCAAAAAAACCTAGTAATAAATCGGTTAGACAATCTAAAAAAATGGATAGACGATACAGAAAAACCTGATTTAACAAAAATAGAAGAAAAGATAGCACAAGTGGAAAAAGAAAAAGATGAAAAGAATAAACAGATTCAATCTATTGTATTTGAAATCGAACAGTTAGTTGATACGGTTCGCAATATAAAAGGGTTGGAAGAAAAAATGAAGGAAATAAACGATGATTATTATCACATCGGAGAGTTAGCTGATCTAGCGAGAGGTGATAATACGGCAAGGCTTTCATTTGAACGATTTGTACTATCGACTTTTCTGGATGAGATATTGTTACAGGCAAATATACGTCTGGATCAAATGACAGACCATCGTTATCAATTAATTCGAAGTGAAGAGTTGGCAAAACGTGGTGCACAGAGTGGTCTTGATCTTGAGGTGCTTGATCATTATACCGGTAAGAAAAGGTCAGTAAAAACCCTTTCTGGTGGGGAAGGATTCAAAGCGGCTCTTAGCTTGGCATTAGGAATGGCTGATATTGTCCAAGCTCATGCAGGCGGTGTACAATTGGATACGTTATTTATTGATGAAGGGTTTGGTACACTTGATGAGGTATCACTGGAGCAAGCTATTAAATGTTTGAAAGACTTGCAACAAGATCACCGAGTCATCGGCGTTATTTCCCATGTTGCACAATTAAAAGAAGAAATTAAAGCAAAACTAGTAGTGGAATCATCTCCTAACGGTTCTACTGCGAAGTTTAGAATAGGCTAAAAACACGCATAATGATACAAAATTCAACAAAAACAATATAAATGCTGTCAAAACATGCGCTTACCCAGGAAATATTATTTGTTATCAAATGTTCATTCCCCGTTATAGAAATCATCCTTTTCATCCTATATGATAAAATTATCTATAAAGGTACAGAAGAGGAATAATGATGTTATCAGCAGTACTTTTTGATCTAGTACTAGAACAATAATTATTACATCTGATGTTATATCAGAATAATAGAGTTATAGAACAGTGGTATACACGTAATTCACAAAGCACTTGTATACCTTTTTTATCAGATAGGAAAGTATATAATCCGCGGCATGATAGTGTTTTTGTATCGTAGGTGGTCATTTTGAAATGATGTGTAGACGGAAAGCATCGCTCCGGCTGCCCACTTCCCTTTCCGTATATCCAGCTCAAAATAACTACTTTTGGACAGGACCGGGTGGGCTTTCCCGGTTTTTCTTAAATATTTTGTTTGCCTATACCATTCTGGACAAATGAACATATACTATATCAACATGCTATACGGAAGGAGAATGTATATGTTTCGACCACCAAACCAACCACCTATGTTCCCACAACAAAACATACCAACTCAGGGACTCTTTCCTCGTGGTCCGGTTCCAAATCAAATGACAAATCCAACTGGACTGCAAGGAATCTTACAACGGTTCTTACCATCACAAGCTTCTAACATGACCCAGGCAACAAATATGGCAGCAGGTAGCGGTTCTAATCTAATGGGAACGCTAAATAATGTGCAACAAGTTTTAAAAGTAGCACAACAGGCAACACCACTAATCAAAGAATATGGACCGATGATCAAGAACGCGCCAAAATTAATCAATATGATGAAGGCATTAAACGAAATAAATGAAGATGAAGATGACAATGAGATTGTGGATGATGTGGAAGAAGAAATAGAGGAAGCGGAAGAATTAACGATAACGGAAAGCACATCATCTTCCCAAAAACAAGCGAAAAATAAAGTTAAGCCAATTCGCACAAGCGAATCACAACCAAAACTGTTTATTTAGAAAAACCTCCACCTATTAACAACTATAAAAGTTCTACTTATTCTTTCAACCTTCAAAGTTTTCACTACGTTGAGTTAATCAACGCTAAAAGTTTATAATTTCCAGTACAAAACAGACCACTTGCATTTTTTTTAGACTAAGAGCACAATAAAAGTAATCACGTTAAGTAGGAGGCTTTTTCATGACAAAGCAAGCTCTCGAGAAAGCAATTTTTGCAGGTGGCTGTTTTTGGTGTATGGTGGAACCATTCGATGAGCAGCCAGGTATTGAACAAGTGGTATCAGGCTATACAGGTGGAGACAAGCCTAATCCAACATATGAAGAAGTGTGCACCAATACAACAGGTCACCGTGAAGCAGTTGAAATTACGTATAATCCATCCATTTTTCCCTATCAAAAGCTATTAGAGATTTTCTGGCAGCAAATCGATCCGACTGATCCTGGTGGCCAATTTCATGATCGCGGTGAATCCTATAAAACCGCTATCTATTATACAAATGATGAACAAAAAAGATTGGCAGAACAATCTAAGCAAAAATTAGAAGAAAGCGGTAAGTTTAGTGATCCTATTGTGACAGATATATTACCTGCTAAACCTTTTTATCCAGCAGAAGAAGAGCATCAGGATTACTATAAAAAACAGAGCTTTCATTATAAGATGTATAAAAAAGGTTCGGGAAGAGCAGATTTTATTAAAAGAAACTGGGGGAAACATTACTCAAAAGAAGAGTTGAAAGAACGCCTAACTCCGATTCAATATCATGTTACACAAGAAAATGGTACAGAAAGGCCATTTGACAATGAATATTGGAGTAACGATGAAGAGGGGATATATGTAGATATCGTTAGTGGTGAACCATTATTTTCAACCACTGATCAATATGATGCAGGTTGTGGATGGCCTAGTTTCACCAAACCGTTAAACCGTAATAGGATTGCAGAAAAACTAGATACATCACATGGTATGCGAAGAATTGAAGTTAGAAGTGATGAGGCTGATTCTCACCTCGGGCATGTATTTGATGACGGACCGATTGACAAAGGCGGAATGAGATATTGTATTAACTCCGCAGCTTTACGATTTATTCCCAAGCATAAGTTGAAAGAAGAAGGTTTTGAAGAGTACCTGGCATTATTCGAATAACTTCCCGTTGTTTTCGGGAAGTTTTTACATAAAAGAGGGCGTGTACTATGGTTAGAAATATTAGTTATCTTTTGTTCATGTATGCTGCTTCATTAGTCATAACCGGATTGTTCCTTCTTTTTCATTTCCCATTACCATGGATATTAGGGCCACTGATTGCTGTATTTATCTTGAATTGGTTAGTAAAGGAACCACTTGCACAGAACAAAACGATCTTGAACATCAGTTTTTTACTTACTGGTGCACAAATTGGATCTACTTTTACTTCGAATACTTTAAGTAAAGTGATTCCTTATTTTATTCCATTTTTAATCATAACGTTATTACTCATTTATCTATGTATGAAAAGCGGAGAATTATTAGCTAAATATGCAAATATCGAATCATCAACTGGTATGTTAGGAAGTATTCCCGGGGGTTTATCCGTTATGGTAGCAATGAGTGAATCGATGAATGCTAATACTGGCTTAGTAGCCATCTTTCACACGATTAGACTAATGGCCGTCCTATTTCTTGTACCGCTGATGGCATCATTTATGTTTGCTCAGACAGATGCACAACAAATGCTGACTGACACGGCAATTGCATTAAATGGTTGGACAGTATTGTTGTATCTATTACTATTTGGAATCGCATACCTATTGCGCTATAAAATGCCGGCACCATATGTCCTGATTCCTATGTTGGTTATAGCAAGTCTGAAACTGCTATCTATACCAGTCAGTGATGTACCGGTGAGTTTATATCATGTCGCTCAATTGTCAATCGGTATTCACTTAGGCTTATCCATAACAATATCAGACCTTAAAAAAGCGGGTAATTTCTCCTGGATTTTCTTCCTATTCACTTGCATTATTATCATGATATCGACTGTTCTTGGATATATTTTTGCTATCATGTCTGACCTCAGTTTCGCTACAGCAATGCTGAGCCTAGCACCAGGTGGATTGGTAGAGATGGCCATTACCGCTGGTGAAGTAGGGGCAGATCCATCGATAGTAGGGTCACTGCAATTGGTACGACTGTTATTTATTATTTTGGTACTACCTTTTATCTTTAAAAAAATGACTTCTTCCTTCAGTAAACCATAATGATATTATGTTAACTCGGTAAAGTTCCTTGTGTAACAGCTGATAAATGTTTATGATAGAAGGGAAGGAGGGACATAAATGATTCATCAAAATTGGGAAAACAACCGTACAATTAAAAAAATTAAATGTGTTCATACTAATGCTAAAAAATATAAAGTAAATTCTGTTTTATCCGAAGGAGCAGTATATGAAGTAAAAAACGAAACAGAGGAATTTTATTTTGTTATTGATAATACCAATCGAATAGCTGGATTTAAAAAGGATTACTTCGAAATTGTCCCATAATGTTTATTAATTCAATATATTGGGAAAATATATATAATAGGGATTTTATACTATATAATCGTATAAGTTTTTAGTATAAGCAAAACGAAGGCTTTTTCCTTAAAGCAAGCCTCGTATTGTTTATGTAAAATGATAAACTTTTCAAAGATTCTCCATAGGAGCTGATAAAATGAAAAGAATTCTTTTGATCCGTCATTGTCAGGCTTTAGGCCAACACAGTGATTCGCCTCTATCAAAAAAAGGCATCCAGAAAGCATATGAATTGGCAAGACAATTAGAAAGACTTAGCTTTCCAATAAATCGTATTATTACGAGCCCTTATTTACGTGCTCAAGAAAGTATCAAACCTTTTGCTGCTCGCCAAGGCATTCCAGTAGAAACTGATGAACGACTAAAGGAACGGTTGCTGAGTGAGCAGCCTGTAGATGACTGGATCGATATTTTAGAAGAATCTTTTCAAAATTTCCATTTCAAGCTTCCTGGTGGGGAATCATCAAACGAAGCATATCAACGTGCAGAACAGGTTTTAAATGAGTGCATGAAAGATGAGGTAAATGAGAATATTATTATAGTGACACATGGCAACTTACTTGCCCTTATGTTGCAGAAATTTCATGTTGATTTTGGGTTTCATGAGTGGAAAACTCTTACAAACCCTGATGCCTTTTTAATTCAGCGTATTGGTGGCGAATATATTACCGAAAGAATTTGGGAAGAAAAACAATCTCACTTTTATTAATATGATTTGCAAACTCAATGAAATAAGCTATAATGGTATTCGAACTTTAAAAGTTGTGATAGAATGTGTGTGTATAGAGATACATAACGATTAATCGTTAAAGGAGGGGACCGTCTTGGCATTTGTAATTACTTCACCTTGTAAAGAAGAAAAAGCAGGCGAATGCGTAGAAGTTTGCCCTGTAGATTGTATAGAAGAAGGAAAAGATATGTTTTATATCGATCCCGATATTTGCATCGATTGTGGTGCATGTGAAGCTGTATGCCCAGTAGAAGCGATTTATATGGAAGATGAAGTACCAGATGATGAGCATGAATATATCTCATTAAACCGCAAGTTCTTTGAGGATAATTAAACCATACAAATTGCAAAACCGCTATAACGGAATAGCGGTTTTTTAATACTTAATTTCAAACTTCTGAAATGCAGTTTCTACTTCCTCTTCTGTAATTTCAATATTTTTCACTTTTGCAAAGAAGGAGGGCCCTTTTTTTACTTGCAACAAAAATGCGTCAACTTTATTATCTTCACCTTGTGCTTTAATTTCTACGGATCCATCATTAAGATTCTTCACCCATCCAATAATATTGTTCTCGACTGCTACTTGTTGCGTAAAGGAACGAAAGCCTACACCTTGTACACGACCTGAAACTACTACATGAACTTGTCTCAATATAATCACCTCTTTCCTATGATAGTATCATTGTAAATTTCACAATTCAAAGTTAACGAAAGAAGTTGAAACGAAACCGCTTTATCCAAATCAAATAGATGACTTTAAAATCGGTCAAAATCAAAGTCAAACTGCCTTAACTGGATCCACTGTAATTATTTGTGATGAAGGAAAGGATTGTGAGCAACTTCAAAAAATATTAGAGGGTTACAATATGGTGACACAATTTAGGTTACCGATTTAACACTAATTACTCGGAGTACACAAGATTTATTTGACTTAATTGATTTAATACGAAGTAAAAAAACAAGCTTAAAATCACTCAAGGATACATGTCTAGATTTATCAGAAGATAATCCCTACAGTTAATTCTTAATTACAGCACTGCATTAGAACGTGATTTGATTCGTATGCGACAACGTGAAGGGATTGAGTTGGCCAAGAAAGAAGGAAAGTTTAAAGGTCGATTTAAAAAATACCACAAAAAGCATGCCGGAATGATTTTTGTGATAGAGTTGTATAATGAGGGAAATATGACTGTAAATCAAATATGTAAAATCACAAATGTATCAAGGGCTGCACTATACAGAAAGTTAAAAGAAATTAAGAAATAAGAACGTAATACAGAGCTTGTAAATATAGAAGCAAGGTAATTCCATTATTTAAACAATGAGACAGAGAAGGAAGTGATGGTGTGAATTTAAGAGTAGAGTCGATAAATAAAAGATCAAAGGAAATTGATGAAGTAAAAGATTTATTGTATGGTTCATTTCCTAAAAATGAACAAATACCTTTAAGGTTTTTATTGTGGCGAGCGAAAAGAGATTTTGTGGATTTCTTAGCTATTTATGATAATGATGTGTTTGTTGGATTTACTTACTTAATTACTAATAAAGATTTAACATTCGTTTTATATTTAGCAATAAACGCTAAAATTAGATCAAAAGGTTACGGAAAAATGGTATTGTCCCAAATTAAAGAAAAGTACCCTGATAATCGAATAATACTTAATATAGAAGCGATTGATGAGAATTCATATAATTACAAGCAAAGAGTTAAAAGAAAAAAGTTTTATCTACGAAATGGGTATCAAAGTACAAATCTTAAAATTAATGATAGTGGAAATTTATATGAGGTTATGATAAATAGAAATGTTGTTAGCAAAGATGAATATTATGATTTATTAAAAAAGTATTCTGGAATTTTACTTTTTTATTTTGTTAAACCTGAAATTTCAATATCAACAGATTTATAATTAGCAAACAAGACAATAATGGAATTTTTTATTCAACTATGAAATGATTAAATTTTAATTAACGCTCAGTATATCTTAGCTTAATAATACAAATTAAGAAATCATTTGATGATGAAGGTAAGAGTGAAAGTAGACAAACCTCTCAGAAATTTTAATATGATGCGCAAACAAAGGGGAATTTGTGATATTCCTCTATTTTTTGGTTATGCTAGAAATAATATTTTAAAAAAAGGGGATTTCTTATGCATCAATCGATTTGGTTAGCAACAGATGTTAGACGTTTTTCTGCCTTGAATGAAAGCCTTCAAACCGAAGTCACCATTGTTGGCGGTGGGATTACCGGTGTTTTATCCGCATATCTCTTATCTCAGAACGGTATTCGAGTTGTGTTATTGGAAAGAGGCAGATTGCTTCATGGAACGACCGGACATACAACAGCAAAAGTAACGGCACAACACGGTTTAATCTATCATGAAATACTGGAACATTTTGGTTTAGAAAATACACAAAAATATTATCAGAGCCAAGTTGAAGCAATCCAATTTATTAAAGATACTGCTGATCACTATCAAATCCCATGTCAATTTGATTACCAAGATGCCATTTTATATACAAATAGTGAACAAAATCAACAAAAATTAGAGGAGGAAGCAAAAGCTTATCACAAATTGAAAATTACCGGAGATTTAAAGGATAGCATCCCTTTTTCTATCCCACTCAAGTCGGCGTTAGTAATGTATGAACAAGCACAATTTCATCCAATTGATTTTCTCAAAGTAATGATCGATAAGATACTGGAAAATGGCGGCGAAATATATGAAGACACGACAGCAGTAGATATTGATTATCAAAACAAAGTGATCGTAAGAACAGCTCGCAACCATAATGTCTTGTCTGACCATGTTATTATTGCTACACAATTTCCTTTCTACGAAGGACAAGCATTTTACAGCACCAGAATGTATCCTTCGAGATCATATGTTCTAGGCTTAACATCTAATCAGGATTATCCTGGTGGGATGTATTTAGATATTGATCAACCGAAACGATCTATTCGTTATGTAACACATGAAAATGAAACCGTTTGGTTGTTAGGTGGAGAATCACACAAAACAGGGCAATATCATAAAGAAAATACTGATCCGTATTGTGACTTGCAACATTTTGGTTCACAATACTTAGACGTAAAGGATTGGCAATATCAATGGTCAACACAAGATTTTACAACGTTAGATAAAATTCCGTATGTCGGTTCATTGAACAGAAGACATCCCAATGTATACGTTGCAACTGGATTTCGCAAATGGGGTATGACCAATAGTGTTGTAGCAGCACATTTGTTAACAGATCTCATTATGGATAAAGATAATCCGTACAAAGAGCTGTATCAACCACAGCGTTTTCATACTGATCCAGATGTAAAGAAATTTATCAGTTACAATTCCAATGTAACTAAAGAATTTGTCAAAGGAAAACTAGATGTCCAGAATGAACAAGATAACCTAGAACCAGAAACAGCTGTAAAAAGGAAACGCAATGGACAAATTGTAGGAATTTATAAAGATGAACAGAACCAAGTACATGCTGTCGATACAACATGTACACATCTTGGGTGTGAGTGTAACTGGAATCAAGCTGAAAAAAGTTGGGATTGTCCGTGTCATGGATCAAGATTTTCATATGACGGTAAAATTATTGAAGGTCCAGCAACTAAACATTTAAAGAAAATCGATCTTGAAAATTAAATTCTGTCTCAATATCTTAAGTATACTTTTAATTTGAGATATTGAGACCCTTTTTCACATTACTTCCTATAATATATATTATGTAAACTAACAAATTAAATTAAGATTTTTCTTCTTCTTTAGTTGTTTTCTCTCGATAAACAATTCAACACACATCATTCTCTTAAGTATGTTGCCACCTCCCCTCTCTTTCATTGTAAAAAATACAACATCAATTCATTCCACCTTCTCGTAATAAAGCTAACCTCATTAATGTTGGTTTGTAATCATGCATTTACTAATTCTCTGTTTTTTTATGTATGATATATGTGTTGTTTACTTTTGCAACAATTCTTGCTCATTAGCCAATTAGCTTACTCCGTTTATATAATGCCCAATAATAGTTACAATCTTCCTGTTCTTCTATTCCATAATATAGTCAAAATATACTGTTTTAGAGTAAAGATAAGGAAGTCTATGATTACTTATGGTATTCTATAAGAAATTGTAAATTGTTAGGATGTTGCTTTTGGATATAAGAAAGTTAGAAGCTGAAATTCGTTTGTTGCAGAGCCAATTATATGAATTAGGAAATGAAACAAATCAGTACTCTATCGGGGAAATTTTAGAGCTAAGTAAACAGCTGGATGAGAAAATTATCCTTTATCAGAAATTGAAACTACGTAATAAAAACAAGTAAAATTGTCACATTCTTAACTAATTTGTTACAATTCAAGTATAGTTTGTGTTACAGCTAGCAGCTAGGAGGAATTCAATGAATGATTTTGATACTTACATACGAGCTTCTAAAAACAAATGTGAAACGACCTATAATATGATTCCTAATGAAGTTCCTTTTTTAAAAGTTGGGCTTACTAAACAAGAGTTACAAAATCGAAAGCAAAGATTTGTTAAAGAATTAAGTGTTGTTCAACACTTTATGCAAAAGCTAATTCAGTATATGGAAGGTATTCCAACATTGATTATTACTACAGATAATCAAGGGTATATATTAGATATTTACGGAGATCAGAGTATTAAAGAAATGGTTGATTCCCTTGGAATAACGCCAGGGGTTAGATTTAACGAAAAGGATGTTGGCACAAATTCAGTTTCGTTAGCTTTAGAACACCAAAAACCAATTGCAATAATTGGCAAAGAACATTTTCATGATTACTTATCAGAAGCTGCATGCTATTCCTCCCCTTTTTGCTTTTCAACTAATAGTAGTTTGGTTGGTACTGTTTCCATGATGACAACCGTTAACTTTGCTAGTAACTTTTATCTCGGACTTTTGTCATCGGCTGTTGATACAATTGAGCGGGAAATTCAACTTCAAGAACAAAATCACCAACTTCATTTATTGAATCAAATATTGATAGATTCGACACCTATAGGTATAGTAATGACAGACAATAATGGTAATTTGCTAGAATTTAATTCCAGTGCTGAAGAAATAATCGGTATTAAAAGAGAAGAAGTATTGGTTAACGGACTTGAACAAATTGATCAGATAGGTGAATATACTAATTATGTTCTGGAGACGGAGAAAAAAGTAGAAAACGCTGAATTTTCATTTCAGCTGGGAGAAAGCGATTACTCTAAAAACCTCCTTCTCGATGTGTTACCTCTTTTTGATGAAGGCCAAATGATTGGTGCCTTTGCTCAATTTAGAGATATGACTAATTACCACGAATTACAACAGAAGCTTATAGAGTCTGAAAAATTATCTACAATAGGTAAGCTAGGGGCCGGATTAGCACACGAAATTAGAAATCCTCTTACATCCATTATCGGTCTCACCCATCTAATGAAAGAAAATAAATATAAAGCTGAATATCTTGATATTATTACTGCTGAATTAGAACGAATGGATAATTTAGTGAATCAATTTGTCTCATATGGTAAGCCAACTACTATTAATCGTGTAAGCTGCTGTATACATGATCTTATTCGTGAAACTGTTGAGTTAATGAAAAATAATGCTCGTCTTCATAATGTCAACATATACGTCGAATGTTCAGTAAAAGATGCCGAAATTTATATTGATAAACATAAGATCAAACAAGTACTGATTAATTTTATGAAAAACGCCTTTGAGGCTATGCCTGATGGTGGAAATATTTGTCTTGGGATAGAAACAGACTTAAAAAATAATGAGTTTCATATTTGTATAAAGGATGAAGGAATAGGGATGACAAAGGAACAAGTGGATAACTTAGGTAAACCTTTTTTCACTACTAAAGAAAATGGACTTGGCATGGGGTTACCTATTTGCTTTGATATCATTCATGCTCATAACGGAAGAATTGAATTTCATTCTGAGAAAGGAAAAGGAACTGAAGTATATTTAGTCCTACCTCAAAATAATGAATAAGAAAGGAAAATCGATGATGAAAAAAGTTTCAACAGTATTGGTAGAAAACCTTAAACGGTTAGGGATTACTCATGTATTTGGAATACCAGGTAAAGCAATCGTACCATTATTAGTTGAATGTGAGCATTATGATATACAATTTGTTCTTGCCAGACATGAATCAGGAGCAGGTTTTGCTGCAGCTGGCTATGCACTTAAAAAAAGGATAGGTGTAGCATTAGGCACATCTGGCCCCGGAGGAACTAATCTGTTAACAGCTGCTGGCCAAGCGAAAGCATATCACTCCCCTACTTTGTTTATCACGGGACACCCATCGGCCAAGGATACAGGTAAAGCACAGGGACAAGACTCTTCTATATTTGGTACTGATCTTGTCAAAATGTTTGAAGCTGTCACGTTATTTAGTGCTCGGGTTGACAGAGGCGATCAATTAGAACTCTTGTTTAAGCATGCGATTGAAAAAGCGACTTCAGGTATAAAAGGACCAGTCCACCTGTCCATACCGATGGATATTTTACAAGAAGAAATTCCAGCATTTACAGTTGATGTGCCAACTTTTAAGTCTACTGTAGTATCCAATCAATTGGATACTGTCATCACCAAGCTAAACGAGGCAGAAAACCCAGTTCTATTTCTAGGGAAAGGTGTTCACCTATCACGAGCTTATGAAGAAGTAAGGTGGTTGGCAGAACAATGGCAAGTTCCAGTTATGACTACTCCCGGTGGTAAAGGGACATTTCCAACTAATCATCTGCTATCTTTAGGTGCGTTTGGGTTGGGAGGTAATGAAAAAGCAACTAGGTTCCTTGAAGATAGAGTCGATCAAATGATTGTAATTGGTAGCAAACTTAGTGATATGTCCTTAGCAGGTTTTTCAGAAGCAGTCTATCCGAAACAGCTCATTCAATTTGATTTTGATCCTACGTTTGTACAGAAGTCCCTTCCGCTCCCTACTTTATATATTCAAGGAGATATTAAAGCTAATTTAGTTGAACTTCAACGGAAATCTAGAGTTAAAAGTGTAGAAATAAAAAGGACTCCCCGCTATACCGAATATCTTGAAGAAAATGATGCTCCTTCAGATATTAATGAAAATGAAGCCTATCTATCTGCGAAACAAGCAATTAAAGTAGTTCGAAAATACTTACCAAAAGATTCAATATTGTTCGGTGACGATGGGAGTCATACCTTTTATGCCATAAAACACTACGACATTTATGAACCAGGAACTTTCTATTTTGATGATGTGTTTGGAACAATGGGACATGCAATTGGATATGCTATCGGTGCAAAATTGGCTTCACCAGAAAAAACAATTGTATGCTTAACTGGTGATGGTTGTACGTTTATGCATGGCACTGAAATTGCAACTGCTGTCGATCAAAGTTTACCTGTTATTTATATTGTATTTAATAACATTGCTCTTGATATGGTAGATAAAGGAATGAGAAAAATGATTGGACACTCTATTGGAGCTACATATCAACATGCATTAGATGTTACATTGTTTGCGGAATCATTAGGAGCTACATCTTATCAATGCCGCAATACAGAGGATATTAGAAATGCTATTATTCAGGCACTTAAAACAGATAATGGTCCAACAGTTGTTGAAGTATTGGTTGATCCAAATGAAACTCCTCCGATTTTAAACAGGGTTTAAGCTACTAGTTTTTTCACAATTCGGTGTTCCATTAGATAAGGGGCTTTCAGTAAAATTATCTATTCAATGTACTATTTTTAATATACTAAACGTATAACTAGTGTCATGATATGCTGAGTTGATACCATCTTTTTCTCTTAAATCTTTTGGTACATACTTTGTTTTTAAGGTAATGTCAAAATCTGATTTGAATGGAAATGGAGTTATTCTAATTTCATTTTTACTTCTCCACTCCGCAGCATATTGTTGACCATTTATCCATGTATTAAACCCATTAACAAACCAGTGATGCTCTTCATTTTTGGTCGCCCCTTCCTCGTTTAAACAAACGTAAAGAGATAGTTTATCTAAGAACCGTAATAATCGGTAATGCTGTTTAATCACTTTATCGTTGAGATCAGGGTATTTCGTTTTTATTTGTTGTTGTCTTTGTTGTTCATTTTTCATGTAGTCTTTGCAATCCTGTTGTTCAGATTGGCGGATATCCCCGAATGAAGTATAGTGAATACTACATAACAAAGCAGCATACGGATTGATCTTTTCTACTTCATCAATTCCCTTTTTATACATCGTTATTTTAGGTAAAAGAGGATAATCTGTAAATGAATATGGAGAATTTTGCTGATCATTCCAAATGGGAACTTGGTCCAATCTAATCCAGGCACGATCATGCTCGGTTATGGAAAGTATAACAGTGTCTCGATAGTTAGTATGAATAAAAAAGTCATCTCTGAGCTGCTTTGCAAGATCTCCTGAAAATTCAGCATGGTGATGCTGTGTAGTCATTTTAAAAAATTCCCCTGTATCTAAAACGATCATCATTCAACCTCCCATGTATATGTTTCAAAATAAATACGAACCTTTGGATACAATCATAGATTATTGTGACATCATTTTTCTAATATATTCGAAAGCCTTTGCGGATTGAGCATCTTCGAGCCGTCTGCGAATTAATTGAGCACACTCTTTAGAAGAATGCAACGAAGTATCAACTTCTATGTCATAAATACCAGGTACATGGACAAACTTTTGCCATAAAGCAACTGGTTTTGGCACGGTACTATCATTGTTGTAATCACCGTTCCATGTCTTTATTCTTCTTTCCATAACAACGTCTATGGGACAACGGACACCCACGAACCAAACAGGAAAGCCTTCTAGTATCTTGGTACATTTGTGAAGAATTCCTAGAGGAACAGAATATCCTTCATGATGACCAACGTCCATCACAACGTTTAACCCTGAACGACTAAACGCTGCTATTGCTTCATACATAGCTTGATACATGGTATTGACAAGTGGCTCGAGATCCGGTCGTTCACCTCCAGGTCGTAAACCAATGCCAGGCTGAAATCGATCTGGAGTCATTTGCATAAACTGATCAACACCTAAGTTCATCCATACACCTTCAAAAGTGTTTTGAATACTTAATGCTATGCTAGACTTACCAGACCTTGGTGTACCGTTTAGAATTATTATTTTTCCATATTCATTTTCATTCAACAACTATTCATTCCTCCCTTTTTTCTGTATTGTTTCAACTGTACATCTTTGCGCCCCCTTCCCAATAAGGTAACTAATTTGTATTAGTTCGATTGCTTATTGCTAGAGTTTTTGTTCAACATTCATTATAGGATAAAAGAGCAACAATCGAATTAGAAGTATTAGTAGCTAAGAAATCTAAATGATCTTGACTCATATTTGTATCCTTATAATGAATGTTCTCTTATTCGGATAAACTTACATCTTCTCTTTCATTTTCAAATTCACTATACGCTTGTTGGAAAAGGTTCAAAGAAGCTATCGCTTTAGGAAAACCGACATAACCACTACAATGATTAATCAATTCTAGAATTTCTTCCTTTGTTAATCCTACTCTAAGAGCGGCTTTGAAATGGAAAATTAGCGCAGTTCCGTGATCACCTTGTGAAATAAGAGATGATAACGTAACCAAAGCACGTTGACGAGAATCTAACGTATCATTAGAATAAATATCGCCATATCCGAATTCTAAAGCCATGTTGGCTAGCCTAGGAGAATACGCCTGCACAGCTTCCATCGTTTTAACCCCTTGCTCACCGGCAATTTCTCTAATTTTGTTCCACCCCATTTGTCGTTTATCCATGTTTTCACCCCTTTCTATTAGAATCATTAATTACTAATTCTATATTCATTTGAATATTCCTTTATTTTACTAACGATTATGACGATACTTTACAGTTCAAAATCAGTAAAAAAGAGTGTGAAGAACATTATTAAGGCTTCTTCACACTCTACTAGCTCAAATGGTATATGATCTTTATTTCAATAAACCTAACATAAAGTCGATATTGTCTGCGTATTCTGGAAAATCAATAAGAGGATTTCTATTCTTTTGCATCTGATAGATTTCTTTATTTCGATGTTTTTCGTAGACGGAAACAGCAAAAGCTTTGTGCCAATTTAATAGCATTTCAATGTCTTTATCGTTGTATTGACTAATTTTCCCTGGGTATCTTAGCAAAAAGTACAATGTAGCTCGGGCAACCTCCCCTTTTCCACTTTCGGGTTCAAATTTCTCATCTTCGTATTTCCCACAACTTGTTTTTATCGTTTCGGATTCCATTTCTGGTGTGTAGTCTTCAAAATCAAAGTAAGGATAGTTAGATCTGGTCGAATTACACTTTTTATCGCATGTGAAAAGATGGTGTAAATCCCCTCTCATCGGATTGCCCTGATCAAACCATGATTGAGGTACGACATGTTCACAATTAAACATGTTTTCCCTTTTAATGACCGCTACCGCTTTGTTCCATACATCATCATTTTGAGTTTTATTATTTAACAACTTATCATATTCTTCTTTTCTTTTTAGCGCTGCTTCGTGATCTTCTCTAATGGTTTGCTCAGGATTTTTGTGGCTACCTGAATAGATACTTTTAAGATTCCCGTCCATATGGAGATCAATTGTAGAATAAAGGTGATCACGTGTTTCAGAATTATAAGGAAGCTGATTTTTGTGTGTTGTTTTAATTAACTGATGAAGTTGCTCAAATAATTTAGATTTACCCGCTTCATCAAAGTTAATGTCACAGTAATAATCCATGACAATACGAGAGTCTTCCTCTTCATCATAATACTCTTTCGTATTTTTAATTTTCTTTTGATACTCCCTTAATTCCAACAATGCGTTTTTTAAATCTTTCCCTTCCGACTTATTCAAGATTATTCCCCCTTCTACTTACCATAAGAAAAGGACAGGAAGGAGGATTTTTAACAGCCAACCTGTCCATTCATATATAACAACGCACATTACGACATGATAGTTAGACCGAGATTTTCCTATCTAGTTTTAAGATTAATCAGTTCCCTCCACACTTGGAGCACTAATCCGATCTAATTGGTCAACTAGGTTCAATAGGAGAAAGCCATTTCCCTCTGCGCTTTTTTGATAATCAAGTGGAAGCGTACGTCTGATAAGTTGCGCATAGATTTCTGGTTCAACTAGAGATCTATCAAACTCATTTTCACTTAAATTAATTAGTAAGGCTAAAGCACCTGCAACATGCGGCGCTGCCATCGAGGTTCCTGATAATCTAGCAAATTTATTATCTATATATGTTGATAAAACATCTACACCGGGAGCTACAAGATCCACTTCCTTATTAGTATTAGAAAAAGGAGCAAGCTGTAATTCCATATCTACAGCACCAACGCAAATCACTTCTGTATAAGCTGCAGGGTAAGCATACTCAGGTGTTTCCTCATCCCCGTCCCCTTCATTTCCCGCCGCAACAACGACAGATACATCTTGATTAACTGCATGTTGAATCGCTTTATGCATCTCATCTACGTCATTAGGACCACCTA
The DNA here is from genome assembly GCF_010994055.1 of Gracilibacillus thailandensis. NCBI lineage: Bacteria > Bacillati > Bacillota > Bacilli > Caryophanales > Bacillaceae > Gracilibacillus > Gracilibacillus thailandensis. The sequence goes on from NZ_WJID01000029.1 coordinate 34,991, forward strand.
GAGACATGCAAATAACTCGAGCACGCTCATTGTTTGGACCACGCCATTCAACTGCATAGTTTATCGCATCTATGATCCAGTCATATTCACCTGAACCTTCCCCTGTTAACGCTTTTAGACTTAATAGTTTAGCTTTTGGAGCAACACCTACAACTCCTTCTCCATCAAGGCTTGCTGCAATAGTTCCAGATACGTGTGTGCCATGACCGTTATTGTCTTCATAGTTGTCTTGATCTCCGTTATAATCTGATGTAAAATTTCTACCACCAATTATTCGCTCCTTTAGATCTGGATGATCCGACTCAATACCAGTGTCTATAACCGCAATAACAATACCTTCCCCTTCATTGCTTTTCTCCCAAATGGCAGGAGCCTGTACTAATTGAATACCTTCTGGAGTCTCATTTCTTGAATCCTCAATTGACTGAATCGTGTAAGGTATTAAATGAACCTTTTTTTGTGTCATACGTCATCCTCCTTCGGTAAAATATCTTCTCTCTATAATATATGTACTAGGCTTGCTAAAGTTTACTAGTTTTACTATATTTAATATATTTGTAATATTTGACATTTTATTTTTACATAGAGAAATGGGTCGTATTCGTATTCATAGGCTTTTATATACAATCAGCCTTTTGTTATACATATATCCTCAATCGTTTATGTATAAACAAATAAATGAGGAACGTTAATATCCCTCATTTAATATTTAGGTAATATCATTTGTAACTCTAGCGCTTACTACCATTATTTTGCTACATAATATAAGCTATCTTCTGCTAGTACAATATAGATAAATATATTTATATCAGAGATATCATGTTTTTAATTGATAAAATAATAAATGAATAACGCAATGATCAGATTAGTTATGCCAATTAAAGCTGCTCGAAAGGTAACAATATTTCTATTTCTTCTATCCTTTGCAGATTCTGTTGCATAATTGGCTCTCATTCGGTCTCCGCTTAGCAGGGCTCCTGAAAAAATCATCGAAATTCCAATGAACACGATGCCAATACCACCGGTAATCACATATGCCTTATCCACTCCCCATATAATAATTGATAGTAAAACACCGATTACAGCGAAAATAATACCGATAAGAAAATATCTCAAGTTATCCCTCCTTGATATACATTTACGAATAAATATTAATTTTGTTTCACCTAGGAATTTAGCTAACATCCTATTGCGATTTCACCTGTTAAAAAACTTTTTTGCTAAAATATACAAATGCAACGGTATGTAATGATTTAAAAAGGATTATCCCTGTATAAAGGGACAACCCTAACCATTTTTAATCGGCGATAATTTCTATTCTTTCTTCAGATACATTTGAACTGATTTCCAGATGGGATACGTCAGTAGTCAATGCATCATAGCGTATTTCAAATTGATAACCACCAGTCCATTTACTGCTGTAATCACTACCCATAGGCTCTATTTTATTACCATCAGCTACAAGCTCTAGCTGATCAAACAAATTTTGATCGATCATTTCTTTCGTTGTAGAACCCCTAATCACGGTTGTGGTTGGTGATGCCGTAATCGTCTCAAAGTCTACATAACCATTATCATAATCCATTCTTTGACCAATTCGCTGTTTGAAACTGGCCCCCATCGCTTTATTTGGATCATAGTCAAAGGTTAGTGTTTTGTCTGACATTTGAAAATGTAAAGTTAATTCCTTAGCAAAACCATTTGGTGGTTCGAAGGAATATGTCCCCTTTACTGTACTTTTATCTTCACTTAAATTGGCTGCTCCACTGTCCATATGAGAATTGGTAAGAAAACCAGATAGTTTAATTGGTGTATAATCTAATTCGGGATCATCCAAATTATTCGATTCACTCGTTACGGTATAGTATAGAATGAATTGATTATCGTCAACCATTACTCCATTAACAGTAAATATTACCCCACTTTCTAATGTTATGCTTTCATTAATACTTTGGCCGTTTCCCATTTCATTTAAATCTTGTAACGTATCCGATATGACATCGACGTTATCGAATCCTATTATTTTCTTACCATAATAAGCTAGCCCTTGGTAACTATAACTTATCAAGATCGAAAAAAAGATGATAGCTACCGCAAATTTCCAAATGACATTTGTTCTATTATATTTTTTACTATCTTCTCTCTCTAAGGCAGCACGTAAACGATCCTCTAGATGTTTCGGAGCATGAAGAGAGGCTAATTGTTGCTTTTCTTTTTGTATCTCTTTCTTTACACTACTCATTTCGATCACCTCGATACAAAGAATGTAACTTTTTTAAACCGTAAAATACTCTTGATTTTATCGTTCCTATTGAAGTATTCGTCATGTTGGCGATAGTTAGGAAATCAAGGTCATGTAAATATCTTAAGCGTATCGCCTCCGCTTGCTTTTCATTAAGATTTGCCAGCATGCTATGTATGTCTAATTGCCTCTCCACTCGTTCAAAATCATTATGAGCTTGTTTCAACGTATTTTCTGCATCCTGTTCATCTAATAGAACGGTTTTATTTCTTTTGCGATAGGCATTATGACAACAATTGACTAATATCTTTTTACTCCAGCTGTAAAAAGATTTGTTGTTTTTTAATAAGTGAATGTTCTCATAAAGCTTCACAATCATATCTTCTATGACATCTAAAGCATCTTCTTCCTTTCTCATATAGGAAAATGCCAAGCGATAATAATCATCTTTTTGACTTAAAATCAGGCTTAAAAGTGCTTCTTTGTCCCCTTTTTTTGCTTTCTTTACTAGTGCTATATTCATTACCGCTATCCCCCTCTCCTATATAAGAGTATTGAAACATGCCATAAGTTCATTATAAATGAAAAAAGAAGAGAAAATGTATCACAATTTCCCTTCTTTATCTTCGTTATTTGTTTTTAGCTTTTTTTTGATTGATAGCAAGTAGAATTCCTGCACCTATTAGCAAAAGACTAATAACTGTAACTTGGAAATACTGATAATATAATCGGCGAAAATTGATATGAAATAACTCTTCTAAATAACTAGCAAAGACGGGCATCAACACTGAATCAAGTAAATAGAACAAACCAAGTATAATGAGCGCAATTCCAATCCATTTTTGATAACTACCTAAATATTTTATAATCGGAACATCCTTCAGTACTTCATATTCAAATCGATTCGCTAACTGTAAGGCATCAAAGAAACTAAAAAACCAAATTAACGGAATCAGAAATAGAAAAAGTGATAAGTTTAGGACATCCAAAATATAAATCGAAAATAAAAAGGATGCCATTAACTGAATACCTCTTTTTTGCAAGCCTAAGTATAAATGACCTGCTCCAGGGAAAATCGATAAGATAGTCGCGATCATCTTACTTTTTTTCTCATTATCATGCATTCGATTAAAATCGTCCATGATGGTCCGATCTTCTAATTCTTTACCTGCCTGTTTTTGATTTAATAGCTGGATAATATCAAACATGCTATATATCCAAATAATTGGCAGTGCTAATAGAAAAATTAAAAAGACAGCACTCGTTAGAAAGCTAATAAAGAAAACCATGATAATCACGCCGAAAAAAGCAGCAAGTATGGTTAATCCACGATAAGACAAGCCTAAATAAAAATGTCCCATTCCGGGTATTACCGACAACAACATGGTAGTCACTCTTTCGTTAGATGTTTCCTTTAGGTGATGTGTTTCACTACTACTCTCATTTGTACCATTGTGCACTTTTGCTATGAAAAGTGTAATCGTAATATCCATCATATTAATACCCCATATCATGAAAGCTAAAAAGGCTAGCATAAAAAAAGTGTCATGATAGGGATCAAATCCAAATATCACCATGTAAAAAGCTAATAACAAGGTTCCAGCAAACGCAAGTGTATAAAGAACACCCCGAATTTTATGCCCCCAGTAAATATGTCCAAATCCTGGAATGAATCCTAGAAAAAATGCCGCTAATCCTGATTTATTCATGACGATGAACCCCCTTTATTTCTTGTAATACATTATCTGTTTTCGTCATTAGGTGGTCCGTAATAGATCCACCTTTTTTCTGCTGGATATCTGATACATCTAATGCTCCTTGGAATACACCAGTTATAGTCAGTAAAATCGTTAAGCCAGCTGCTACAAGGTAATGGATGAATACATGGTTTTGTTTCTTCTGCGGAGGAGCAGGTAGTCTGATTTCCAATTGCTGAAGTGTATCATCCGTAAAATCAGCTGAAACCCCGCTGTTCATTTCGACTTCCTCTACGATTGATAAATATAAATCAGTGCATGTTTCACATTCTAATAAATGATTTTCAACTTCTGTCTCCTGGTTAGACTCTGCATTTATATAAGCCAGTAGAGCGTCTCTTGTCATATGTTTCATGTTAAAAATCCTCCTCCTTCCAGTTTTCCTTCATCCATTTTCTTGCTCGATATAATCTCATCTTGACATTCGTTTCTTCCACACCTAACTTTTGTGCAATTTGTTTATAAGATAATTCTTCAAAATAATAAGCTTTCACCACGATTTGAAACTTTTCCGGCATGTTATTAATGTATTGATGAACCTTGTTTAATGTATCCTTACTGATGATTTGTTCGTCTGGATCTGTCTGCATACTTACTGGTTCAAAGTCTTCAAAGGTTTCTAATTCTTCTTTCTGTCTTGTCTTTTTTCGCTTATAATCAATTGCTTTATGTAGGGCAATACGACTAATCCAAGTTTTAAAGCCTTTATGCTGATAGGAAGAAAGAGCATCAATCATTTTAATAAAGGTTTCTTGCGCTAGATCTTCTGCGATCTTTTCATCATGTACGACACTATACGTTACTTTAAAAACATGATGTTTGTACCGCTCTATCAACAAGCGGATTGCATGTTGATTGCCCGCTCTTATTTTTTTGATCAGTTGTTCATCTTGAATGATGCTCCCCCCTTCCTTTTTTATGTCTCCCCTTTAATTGACGTTTAAAAAAAGAGAATGACTACAAAAATATTAAAATTTTTTCACTTATATTTATCTGTAATCATGATATAATGAAAGAATAGAATACCAAAGAAGTCAGGAGTGAGGATTTGCCCAGGTTTCGCACGATTGTTTTCTTCCTGTTAATAGGAGGATTAATATGGTTTTTATATGAAGATGATTTTAAGCAAGATGGATTAACTGGTGTTTGGTCTGAGATGAAGGATGATTTTAATCAATTAAAAAATAATAACCAGATAAGCAGCACAATCAAAAACCTTCGTTTCGAATTAGAAAATTTTTTTGACTCCGTGACAGACGATCATTCTGAAGATGTACCTTCTCCTAATATAGAATCACCTGATCTCACGAAACCTTCTGAACAAACTTTTTCGATTCATAACATCGTAATTAATGATAAAAAGGCAGATGTTGAAAGTATTCTTAATGACTCGAAACGAAGTACATTAAATGAATATGGGACAAATTGGTACACTTACCATGAACATTATCAAAATTTTGTCATGGTTGCTTATAACGATGATAATGAGGTCGTAGGGCTGTACACCAATCAAGACTTGATTAGTTCGAGCGTTGATATAACTCTACAAAACGATAAGAATGATGTTAGAGAAACATTTGGAGAACCGCTTGATTCCATTAAAAAAGGATTTGTTAAATATCGTATCAATGATAACGATGAACAGGACACTTATTTAATCGATGATAACTATGTCACCATTTTTTATGACATTCATCAAGAAAATAGGATAGCGGCTATTCAAATAATTGATAAAAGTCTGGAAGACCAAAAGGAGGACTATTTTGCAGCTCCCGATAGTGCCTTAGCAGAGGGTTTAGAATATCAGCTGTTTGATCTTACTAATGCTGCAAGAGCTAAATTTGAAGAACCTATATTGGAATGGCATGAAACCTCTAGAGTAACCGCTCAAAATCATAGTGAAGATATGGCGGAAAATAATTATTTTGGACATACCAATTTAGATAACCAATCACCATTTGACCGCTTGGAAGAAGATAACATCACATTCCGTATGGCTGGAGAAAATTTAGCAGCAGGACAGCCTAGCAGTATCTTTGCTCATCAAGGACTTATGAATTCAAAAGGGCATCGGGACAATATTTTAAACTCCGATTTTAGACAAATGTCTGTAGGGGTTGCTTTTCAAGAAGATGGGCAACCATTCTATACTGAAACCTATTTAACGCAATAATGCTTACCTTCTAAAGGTAAGCATTATTTTTTTGATTTGTCTAGCTCCAAGCACCCAGAAACTAGGTGACTTCACGAATCGCCCGTCGCTACGTTTCTAATCGGGCGCTCTACGCTTTTCTTATTAATTTTCGTTATCATGTTTCATGTGATGTTTATGATCCCATTTTGGAATGAAGTTATTTTCCTGGAGCTTTTCATATTTTTTCTCCATATGTTGGATTATCTTTTGACCTTTTTCTTCTGGAAAAACACCATATTCTACGTATTTCTTAATGATTTGCTTTTCTTTTTCCATTACTTTCTGTTTCAGAGTTTTGATTTCATCTATCTGCTCATCAGATAGTTTCACTTCCTCTGTTTCTGCCTGTACAGACGAAAGGAATAATCCTCCAATGGAAATGGTCAATATACATGCAATAAAAAACTTCCGCAATTTGTTCACACTCCTTTTTCCCATAGTATTGCAATCTTTTGCACACTTATGCGAAAAATGGAGTGGTTAGCTGAAATCTTTCATCCAGTTTATTAGCAAATCTTCCTGATACAAGTCATTCGGATATTCAATAATTCCTGTATCCTCCTGCTCATATAGATACATTAATAGCTCATTAATAGCTCCCATGTACTCCTGATACAGAAATTCATAACTGATTGTCTCCTCAGGCATGACTTGATCAGCACAAACTGCGGGATCACTATAATTAACGTATGTTCGACAGGGTAAAGGTCTTATCTCGTATGCCAAACATTGATTCGTATCTGTGTCTAACATAACACAAGGTAATAAAGATTTTTTATAGTCATATTTGTGGTTGTGGTCTGTTACATCCAATTCGGAAAACTGTTTTACCTTATCCTTATACTCTCGATAGTAATGGGCAAAATGCTCCGCTATTTTTTCTTTTCGCTCTACAGGCATCTGTCTAATAGAACGCTTGATTAACTTTGCTTCCATCTTATTAATTACAATCGGAAAGTAGCAACAAAAAGCACAACCCATTCGGCAAGTTGGCTCTAGGTCTACGGCCTTTTCCATCTGATTAATTTCCGTTGATACGGCTTCAAGCAGAAGCTGAAAACTTTTAAATAATTTTTGGTCTGTGGAAAGATTGCTATCTATTAATTGATCAACAATCTGATAGAAAGCATCTTCGTTAATTTGGTATTTTTCATTTAATTCGTTACATTTCTTTATAATTTCTTCCTGTGTTAAATAATGATTCATATTTGGTCTCCTACTAGTTTTATTTCCTTCACTAGTGTAACAGATTTTTTAAAGCTATATATTTATTTATACCCGATACTTACATATATGTCTCCATTTTAATGCTATGATGCCCCTTTTTGCACAATATTTTAGACTCAAATTTTTAAAAAAGCTAGCCTCAAATATGAAGATTTCCTGAGTTACTTAAATGAAGAAAAGTACTTAATTGTCTTTTGGAATGTGTACCAACCTTCTTTTCTCCAAGTAAATCATCTTCTAATTATGTTAAGAGATTGCTTTCATTATTTTTATGCTTGCATTGAAAGCTACTTACAATGAAAATCCGTCTTGAAATAAAAAGAATAAACCATGTTTTATTAAACAGGTTTATTCCTTAATTGTTTATCTTTCATCGCACATTTTCAACCGGAAATACGGTAAATTGATTACTGCAAACATACGAAAAAATTAACCAAACAACTAAGATGAGAAAAAATAACAAATCTTTATTCGTATAACCTAAATGATAATAAAAAGTTCGCTTATTATTTTTCGAGAATTGTTTCGCCTCCATAGATACGGCAATTCGATGTGCTCGTCTAATACTTTGGGCTAATAAAGGAATGGCATATAATTTTACTTTTTCGTACATCCCTTTAATCCCCTTTGAATATTGGACACCTCTCACCTTTAACGCTTGACGTAATGTTTGAAATTCTTCCACAATGATCGGTAACATACGGATTGCTGCCATAAAACTATAAGCATACTTCGGCTTTAACTTTAATTGCTGCATCGTGGAGTAAAATAAATATACAGGTCTAGTCGTTAAAGCGAATAGTAAACTTAAAAGGCCAAAAACCATACTTCTTAATCCTAAGTGAATGCCACGATAAAAACTCTCCTCTGTGATATGTATGAGACCGAATTTAAACCACGTTTGCTCTCCCTCCCCAAAAAAGATCATCGTTGTAGAGGAGGAAAGAAAAATAATCGTTAATGGAATAGCTATTAACCCAATAACTTTCCAACGATGACCGGTACCGAAAAGATAAAGTACAACAATTCCAGTAATCATATACAACAAAAAGTTAGGATTATGGACAAACAACAAACCAATAAATAGAGCAGTTAATGTCAATAATTTAAAACTAGGATTTATCTGATGTAACCAGGTTGGTTGGTAACTAATACTAATAGACATACATATCATCCTTCAAGATATTTTCTTGCACTCTGGAAAGATCTAAGCTTTCCATAAGTTCCCCATCTTTTATTCGCCATTCCTTCGTTGCATATAATTCAACTATTTCAGGCTGATGGGTAACCATCACAATGGTGATGCCATTTTTTCGGCATTCTTCAAAAAGTTCAAGCATTTGAAAAGTGTTTTTGGCATCTTGACCAAAGGTCGGTTCATCCAATAGTAGAATATCAACATCTGAAATCGTAGCGGTTGCTACACTTAATCGTTTCTTTTGACCAATCGATAATTGATAGGGATGGTGGTCTTTAACATGATATAAGTTATATCTTTTCAAATGTGCTTCTATCCTATCAGCAAACTCTTCTGGGTGAACATCACTATTTTTCAAAGAGTGCTCTAGTTCCGCATAAACACTATTGGTGATAAATTGCAGTTCAGGATTTTGAAACACATACCCCATCTTCCGATAATCACATGTGTTAATATTATTTGATAAAAAATAGTTAATCTCTCCTGATGTTTTAATCAATTGCATTATAGCAAGCATCAACGTACTTTTACCTGAACCATTTTCACCAGTTATCGCTAGCCAGTCTCCTCGATGAATCACTGCATCATTAACATGCATTTTTATTTGTTTTTGGTAGTAACCATGAAAGGAATCCATGGTTATGATCGGTTGATCCACGTTATCATATTGCGCATAATTAGGAAGTTGCTGGGCATAGTCGTCCCAAATATTTGGATACCATATCCCATACTGATACAACTTACTTCGGAATCGACTGAAGATATCATTTGGTTCACCATCAGCCACTATAGCTCCTATTTCATCTAAAATAATGACCCGATCAACTAAGGGTAAAACATGATCAATTTTATGTTCTACAATCACCACTGTCTTATCTTCAGAAACTTCCTTCAAGGTATCCCAAACTTGTTTCGTGCCAACCTGGTCCAGCATAGCGGTCGGTTCATCTAAGAACAACACTTCAGGTTCCAATGCTAATACCGATGCTATCGCAAGCCGCTGTTTCATTCCGCCTGATAATTCCTGGATAGAAACGTGCTCATCTGCTAATTGTAAACCGACCCGATCTAGGTATTGGCTAATTAAGGAAGCCATATTTTGCTGTGGTATGTTTCTATTTTCTAGTACAAAAGCAATCTCCTCATCTACATAAGGCATACAAAACTGGGCATCTGGATCTTGAAAAACCATACCGTACGATTCTGAAATCTTCCGTTTATCTGCTTTAATAGGTACTTCTATCACGTCCGGTATTAAGCCAGCCAATATCTGGAGTAAGGTGGACTTTCCAGATCCTGATGGACCGACAAGCAATACTTTCTCACCTTGTTGAATGGATAGTGAAACATCTTTAAATAATAATGATGTTTCATTTGGATATTTAGCTCGTAAATTTTTCACTTCAAGCATGCCAATTTACCTCATCTCATCTTCGAGTCTTTGATAATCATCATTAGATACTGGACGGATTGCCTTTGTGACACCCGTTTTGTCCAATGCTTCTACTAAGTAATAAGCAAAGACACCCGTAATCAATATCGATCCTACTAATCTAGCAACGATCAATAATGTAAGATTCCATAGTGCTAATGAATCGATATATCCATAAAAAACATCTAATAGGAGCGATCCTACCGCAGCGCCTATTGCCGCTAGACAAGTAACATACAGACGATAACTCTTATATCGATACATAGCAAAGATCAGTTCACAGCCTAATCCCTGTACAAGACCATATAGAAGGAGAGATATACCCCATTGTCCACCAAATAAAAATTCTCCTTGAGCAGCTGCGAGTTCTGCTAATAAAGCAATACCCGGCTTGCGAATAATCAGAAAAGCTACAGTTGCAGCCATAAACCACATCCCGTATATTAACTGATCCACATGTAAACCAAGTATCCCTACAAAACTGTATAATGGACCCCACAGTTTGTAAATAACACTAAAAATAAAGGCAATAACAATTGTTATTAAAATATCAGTCAAAGTTAACGTTTTTCTCATCTACATCCATCTCCTTTTTTAATTAAGAATAAGTATTTGTCGAGTCTTACCCGTTCTTGATCACACACTTAGTTACCAGCAAAACCCTCCTCCAAACACAAAAAGCCACTATCCATACATACGTAGAGATAGTGGCTATACTTATCCATATAAAAAGTATTGCAGTATATTAGATACTAGCCACTTCCCTACGCTGGTATGAACCAGATCAGGTTCTAAGGGTCTTAAAGTATTACTTTAATCTCAGTCTTTAAAAGACACCCCTAGTGGAATGTGTTGATAATATTTAATTCGACTTCATCATATCAAATTTTTCCATATTGTCAAGAAAATTTTTTTGTAAATCAGATTGCATGAATCGATATTTTTTGATATAGTTGGTAGCAACGTAAAACAATTAAATATTTTGCTTCAATTTTTATTGAAGTGAGAATAGAGGTGCAAAAACCATTAGTACATAGTGGGAGGCTGGTGTTGCCTGAGAAAGCTATCGAAAGGGGAATTTGCCGAAGTAAAATAAGTACGCATCAACTTATTTTACTGGTCCTTCATTGAACAAATGCAGGGCTGTCATATAGTGCCACGCTATATGGAGGGCTATCTCACGCATCGAATCCAATTTGAATTCCAGATGCAACAATGCCCTCATTGTTGCATCTTTTTATTTTCAATTGGTGATGAGATACCCTCTATTCAATGGAACTAGTCAAATTGTTTTAAATCTTTGAATAGAGGTGGATATATCATGAACTTTGGACGTGTATTAACAGCGATGGTAACTCCCTTTGATCAAAATGGAGACATTGATTATGGAAAAACAGAACGATTAATTAATTATTTACTACAAAATGGAACTGATGCACTAGTTATTGCCGGAACAACTGGAGAATCTCCTACACTATCAAAAGAAGAGAAATTATCACTGATTAAATTTACTGTCAAAACCGTTAATGGTCGCGTACCTGTCATAGCAGGGACAGGATCAAACAACACTCGTGAATCTATAGAAATGACGAAAAAGGCGGAGACGATTGGTGTAGATGGGGTTATGCTTGTTGCACCCTACTACAATAAACCTTCACAGGAAGGCATGTATCAACACTTTAAAGTCATTGCGGAATCTACTACACTTCCAGTGATGTTGTATAATATTCCGGGTAGAACTAGTGTAAATATGAATCCCGAAACGATTATTGAACTTGCTAAAATCGATAATATCGTTTCTGTAAAAGAAGCTAGTGGTAACCTCGATGTGATGACCAAAATCATTCGAGAAACAAGCCAGGACTTCTCTCTATACAGTGGTGATGATAATTTAACACTCCCTGCTGTTGCCATTGGAGCAAATGGAATAGTATCAGTCTCTTCACATATTATTGGTAACGAAATGAATGAAATGGTTGCTGCTTGTCAAAATGGCGATTTTTGGAGAGCGCAGGAGTTACATCAATATTTACTCCCAATTATGCAAACGATGTTTATGGCACCAAGTCCTACACCAGTAAAGGCAGCTCTAGGGATGAATGGTATAGATGTAGGAAATGTCCGTTTACCATTAGTTCCACTAAACGAAGAAGAAATGCAAATATTAAGACACCATTTACATTTCCTTCAAGAAAATTATTATGCAGGTTAATATAAAAACAGTTCACTAACTATAAAGTGAACTGTTTTTATTTTTTCATATAAAGAAAACATTTAACCATTGGTGGAACATTTTTACAATGGTTTAGAAATTGCTATTTATGAGTAAAAACAACCACGTTACCTCATGCTAGCGTTGTAGAGCAGATCTTAGCGAAGGCCGCACACTTCCACTCCTGTGGGAATGGTTTGACCTGAAGATCCACTTTTTCGAGTGGGTTTTGCTCGAAAAAGTTAGCTGAAGGGCAAACCCCACGGAAAGGGAAGTGGGCAGCCGGAGTGGCGGTTAATGCTGTTCAATTATTTCATAATGGAAGCTAGAGAAATGGTAAATCTTTAGCTTTTAGGACTGAGCGTTTGTTACTCAGTTTTTCTTATGCTAATTCGTCAATCACGTATGCTAAAAGTGTTGTTCTTGGAACAAATGATTCTAATTCTAAATATTCACTTTCTCGATGGGCTCGTCCCCCGATCGGTCCTAGTCCATCAACAGTTGGTATACCTAAAGCTGATGTAAACGAAGCATCAGACCCACCACCTGTTTCTGTATCTTTAATAAAAATATCTAGTTCGTCCCCGACTCGTTTAATAATCCGAAGTAGTTTTTCTGTTTGTTCCGTTTTTTCCATCGGTGGGCGATTAATATCACCTTCGATTTTTACTTTTGTTCCATCTACTTCTGTATTAGCCATAATTGCAGCAATTTGTTCTTTAATTTCTTCTGCTTGTTCTTGTGTTCGAAAGCGCACATCTATCTGTGCTGTTGCATGATCGGAAACAGTATTTACAGAGGTTCCGCCTTCTATTAATCCGACATTGACATGAATCCCTTCTTCTTCATCGGTAATATCGTATAATTGAATAATTTTATACGCTAACTCTTCGATTGCGCTTCTCCCCTTTTCCGGTTCAATACCAGAATGAGCTGCTTTGCCGATCACTTCTAATTTATAAAGCCCTTTTCCTCTTCTTGCTGAGACGATTGCTCCGTTTTTTCGGGCAGGTTCCATTACTAAAGCAAATTTTTTATTTTGCGCATGTTTCTCGATTAATGCTCTGGAGGTTGGAGAACCGATTTCTTCATCACTAGTAAGTAATATTTCCACCTGTTCGACAGCCGCTTTCTTATGTTCTAGTAATGCTTTCATCGCATAATATACTGAAACAAGACTTGCTTTCATATCGATTACTCCAGGTCCGTATGCTCGATTCCCATTAATATGAAATGGTCTTTCCTTAGCTGTTCCCTTTTCAAAAACGGTATCCATGTGTGTAAGGATTAATATTGTTTGATTTGTAGGATCCACATTCTTTTTTCGAATAATTAAATGATTGCCTGCTTCTTCTTGTTTCACTTCTTCCACTTCAAAATCAATTTGTTGATATAATTGTTTCATGAATGCCCCTACTTTATCGACACCAGCTTTATCGTAAGAGCCACTATCGATATTGACTAACTGTTCTAACATGTTCAGCATATGCTCTTGTTGGTCTTTTAAATAACTTTTCATCTCATTCCCTAACTTTCTATATATTGATTATGAAAATCATACTATAACTTTGCCGATTTTGCTATACTATTCATGGCTACTAATATTTTAGAATGGAGCGTATTTTATGAAGATATTTGTTGATGCAGATGCTTGTCCTGTTACTGAAATCATTATAGACGAGGCTAGGCGTTTTCTAATAGATGTGGTACTAGTAAAAAGTTACAGCCATTTTTCGTTACAAGATACACCTAAACATGTAACAGTAAAATATGTAGATGACGGAGCTGATGCAGTTGACTACCGCATTGTACAAATGGTTCAGCGTAATGATCTCGTCATTACACAGGACTATGGGCTTGCAGCACTTTGTTTAGAGAAAGGTTGCTATTGTTTGCATCATGTTGGTTTTACTTATTCAAAAGATAAAATAAACCAAATGTTACAAGAGCGACATGTAAATGCTAAAGCTAGAAAAGCTGGTATACGAACGAAAGGCCCAAAGAAATTTACCGATGAACAAAAAAATAGCTTCCGCATGAAGTTACGAAAGCTATTGGAGCTACATTAATCTTTTTCCTCTTCTTCAATGATTTCAGCAATTCGGCTAATTTGCCAACGTTTTGCTGTTTCATCATTGATTTCATATACTTTACCTGCTCGCAGTAATTCCTTGTTATAAGTGGATTGCACGAGCATTTTTACCTTTTTTGCCATTAGTCTTCCTCACCTTCTGTTATATAAGCACTTAGCCAACGAATACAAGCTTGTTTCCAATCTACTGTATTAGGATGTTCATCAGCAAGACCCAAACCATGTCTGCCGTCTTGATAAATATGTAACTCATAAGGGATTTGATAGCGTTGCAATACCTCTGCATATTTTAAGCTATTTACTGATAACACCGATTGATCATTTGCGGTAGACCAGATAAATGCGGGCGGAGTATTTTCATGTACAATTTTCTCACATGAATACTGATCAATCAATTGTTGATCTGGATTTTCACCGAGTAAATTTGTTTTACTACCTTCATGTGTAAATTCGTCCATGGTAATCACTGGATAACATAGGATTTGGAAATCAGGTCTTGATGTATAACCTTTTGATTCTAAGTAACGATTACTTATTATAGCTGCCAGGTGACCACCGGCAGAAAAACCTAATACCCCTACTTTATGTTGATCATTCAATCCCCAATCAGTTCTTTTGATTTTCATCGTTTGTATAGCCTGTTGTGCCTGTTCAATCGTTTCTTGTTGTGAAATCGGTGCAACTTGGTATCTTAATACACATGCATGAAATCCATTTTGATTTAACCAGTTTGCCACAGGTTCCCCTTCATGATAAGCGCGATGACCATAGCCTCCTCCTGGTATAACTAAGATGATCGGTGCTGCTCGACCTCCTTCGATTAAGTACGGTGTAATACTTGGAACATCTTGATGCAAAAACTCCTCTTCCCATTTTACGTTGTCTTTCTCAATTATTTGCAACGAACCAACCACCTTCCATAAATTATTTTTTCAAAAATAGGTGTATATCCCATCCCAAATTGTATTTCGTGCATAGGCTACTATCAAGTGATGAAAGTTTACAGAAGGAAGGGGAATGCTTAATGCATCATCACCACTATCAAATGGCACCTCAACATTTTCGCCATCAACAACAGCCACACGGGCAAGAAAGATTTTTCGGACCAATCGGACCATTAGGAGCAGGTTTACTAGGTTTTGGGTTAGGATATTTAGGAGGCGAAATCCTTGACGGTCCACCGGGGCCTTATCCATACCCGCCACATCCACCTTACTACAATTATCCTCCATATGGACCACCATTTCCACCAGGACCATATGGACCAGGATCGCCGTATTTTGGACCTTTTTAAAAATTGAATTTCAACATTGTAAAACAGAGAACATGAATAGCTAAATTTATAAGTCAGAGCAGGATGATCCAAGGAGCATGAGGAATGCTTCCTTGGATATTCGTTTCTATTCCTTCGGTTCATACTTTTGCCAAGGAACAGAGCTCTTCCATTGTATAACAAAGAGATCAGTTTCTGACTGATCTCTTAAAGTGTTTAGTGTATACCTTTAGGAATTGCATTGTTAATCGTTTATGCTTTTAGAACAAGTGCATACTTAAATAACGTTCACCTGTATCTGGAGCAATGCAGACAACTTTTTTACCTGCTCCAAGTTTTTTTGCTACTTGGATAGCAGCAAAAACTGCTGCGCCTGCTGAAGGACCAACAAAAATTCCTTCTTCAGATGCTAGCCGTTTGAATGTGTTTACTGCGTCTTCATCTGCGATTTGAATAATTTCATCATAAATAGAAGTGTTTAAAATATCAGGAACAAAACCAGGACTTGTGCCAACTAACTTGTGTTTACCTGGTTTACCACCAGATAGTACAGGCGATCCTTTAGGCTCGACAACAGCAATATGCAGTTCGGGCAATTCTTCCCTTAATGCTTCACCAGTACCTGTGATAGTTCCACCAGTTCCGGCTGTTGCAACAAATCCATCTAAGTCATGGTTTGTTTGTTCTAGAATTTCAAGAGCTGTCGTTTTTCGGTGAATATCTGGATTTGCCTTATTTTCAAACTGTTGTGGCATAAAGCTATCGGGAATTTCTTCAACTAATTCTTTTGCCTTTTTAATAGCTCCAGGCATTTTTTCTGCACTCGGTGTCAAAACCACTTTAGCACCATATGCTTTTAAAATATTAATCCGTTCCTGTGTCATGTTATCTGGCATCACCAAGATGGCTTGATAACCTTTGGCAGCGCAAGTCTGTGCCAATCCGATGCCTGTATTTCCACTTGTTGGTTCAATAATAGTAGAACCTTCTTTCAACATCCCCGCCTTTTCCGCTTCGATAATCATGTTATAAGCAGCTCGGTCCTTCACGCTTTTTGAAGGATTAAACATTTCTAATTTTACATAAATATCAGCAGCACCTTCAGGTACAATACGATTTAATTTAACTAAAGGAGTGTTTCCAATTAACTCCGTCATATTTTGATAAACATTCATCTGCCTACCCCTTCCTACAACATCTTCTCCTATCATAGCAAGGAATCCTCGACAAATACAAGCATCATACTTGAATCGAAAAAAATAGGGTTTGGTCTTTTTCCTCCCTTTTCTGAATTCAGATGCACCTTAAAGCACTTTATCATCAACAGCATCACAATAAACAAGCTGTATATATTTACAAATCACCTACAACAATATAAGCAGCTCGAATTGGTCCGTGGACACCAACTACCAGATTCATTTCAATATCAGCACTGTTACTTGGACCGGTAATAAAATTAATACAGGAGGCAATATCTTCTTCTTTTTCGACTTGAGCGTGAATATAGTCAGTTGCCTGGGTCATTCTTTTTACGATGGAAGTCCTCGGAATAATTGCTATATAATTGGCTGGTAACAAGCTAACAGATCGCCCTTGTCCTTTATCATTCAACAGAACAACTGTACCAGATTCTGCTAAAGTAATATCACTAAACGTAATCCCAATCTCAGCTCTTTCTGCTATTTTAATGGAATTTTCTCGATCATTACGGTCCCACTTAAAAGCATTCAACCCTTGTAAGTACTCCTCTATGTTAGCATTATCAAATCTCGGATCATCTGAATAAACAATGGATTCTGATTCGTATTCCTCCATCACTTCTGTTATGGTTCCAGTTAATTCCGCTAATGTTGTTTGATAAAAATCTGTGTGAATCTCTTTACACTGTTCTCTTAACACACTAATTAATTGGTCTTGATCATATCCTTCTAACACTTTTTTCTGTGGTGACACAGACCAGCTAGGTTTTTTTACCGGTTTATCGGCAGCAATGCCACCTATCTTTTCACGAATATTTGTTAAAAAAGAATCACGGTTGATAATATTACCTTTAGACATTTTTTTCACCTCGTTTTTGGCGATCTTCAAACCAATCACGAAAACGTTCATTGGCAGGCTGAGGGAAATCTCTCGCGTGTGTCCAATGTTTTAATGGTCCAGGACCTTTCGTGATCAACTGATTTTTAGCAAATGGTGTCGTTAAAAATGGTGCCATTTTTGTTGCAGTTCGATAGAGATTTGCTGAATTGACTAGTTGTTCGAAACCTCGCATCACAACGCGTTCTGACAATGTAGTTTTTTTCTCATCCTCGACAATTTTTCTCCGATGCATAATCAATTGTTCGTGAAGTGGAATTTTTACCGGACAAACTTCTGTACATGCTCCACATAAGGACGAGGCATAAGGTAATTCTTTGTACTCATCATAGTCTGATAGTAAAGGAGAAAGCACCGCACCAATTGGTCCAGGATAAATCGATCCATATGCATGCCCTCCAACATGACGATATACAGGACAGACATTGATACATGCTGCACAGCGAATACAATGTAATGCTTCTTGAAATTCCGTACCTAAGATTTTTGATCTTCCGTTATCCACAATAACTAAATGAAATTCTTCGGGACCATCTGCTTCTTCTAGTTGTTTAGGACCTGTTAAGGCAGTAATATAACTAGTTAATTTCTGACCAACGGCTGCTCTCGTTAACAAGCTAACAACGATATCAAGCTCTTCCCATCCTGGAACAATTCTTTCCATTCCCATAACGGTAATCTGAGTTTTCGGTAGTGCTGATACCATGCGAGCATTACCTTCATTCGTAACCAAAGCAAATGAACCAGATTCTGCAACCGCAAAATTACATCCCGTAATGCCTAAGTCAGCTGAAAGAAATTCTTCCCGTAATTTTTCACGAGCAAACAACGCTAATTCTTCCGGTTTTTCTGATTTCAAGTAAGCTAATTTCTCTTGAAAGACATCACGGATCTGTTCTTTATTTTTATGAAGTGCTGGCGCCACAATATGAGATGGAGGATCATGATCATCCAGTTGCAAAATATATTCACCCAAATCTGTTTCAATTACTTCACAACCGATATCCTCGAGAGCTTCATTCATGGAAATTTCTTCAGTTACCATCGATTTTGATTTAGCAATTTTCTTCGCTTCTTTTTCTGTCGCTACTTTTTGAATATATTCATTTGCTTCTGCTCCCGTTTCGGCAAAAAAGACATGCCCGCCTAGCTCCGCGACCTTTTCACTTAATTGATGTAAATAATAATCTAAATGTTCAATCGTGTGACTGCGGATTTCTGAGCCAAGTGTACGCCAATCTTCCCAATCACCTAATTCATCTGCTGCAGTTGCTCGTTTGTCTTGCAACCTTCCTTGCGCAGATCGTACAGCTCCACGCATAAAGTCATCTTCTAATCCTTTTGTCACCCTTTTTTTAAAGTCTTTCTCTCCAATGTGCATCGGCATTACAGATCACCTCTGCTATTTAAAATTTCCGCGATATGCTTTACCTCAACAGAACTTCCATTCCTAGACAAACGACCACCGATGTTCATGAGGCAGCTACCATCTGCCCCTAGTAAAAGGTTCGCTTTCGTTTCTTCTATATGTTCCACTTTCTCATCGACCATCTGTTCTGAAATGTCACTCATCTTGACCGAAAATGTTCCACCGAATCCGCAACAATCGTGGCGATTTGGTAAATCAATCAGCTGTAGTCCCTTTACGTTATCCAATAATTTAAATGGTGCTTCAGTTACACCTAATAACCTTGTCATATGGCATGACGTATGATAAGTAGCAACTCCCTCATAGTTAGCTCCTACATCCTCAATACCCAGAACATCGACAATAAACTGTGTTAACTCATATGTTTTATCTTTCAGTTTTCTCGCTCGTTTCTGCCATTCTGAACCTTCTTCAAATAAATGTACATATTCATGGATCATATAAACACAAGAACCCGAAATACCTACAACATATTCGGCGTCTTCAAAAGTTTCCACTAAATGCTTTGCCACCTCTAATGTTTCCTTATGATAACCACTGTTATAAGCAGGTTGGCCACAACATGTTTGCGCTTTCGGAAAATCGACTTCACAGCCGAGATGTTCCAACAATTCGACTGCAGCTTTTCCTGCATTCACATAAAACATATCTCCTAAACATGTAACAAAAAATGATACTTTCATGTTTTTACTCCCCTTTTAGGAACATTGCCATTGCTCTTTCTATCATTCTATCATGGTTTCTCCATATAGTAGAATGGATAAACCCTCATAACGAGAGTTTATCCATGTTCTATCATTATCTAGTAAATGCTGCTGCTACCCCACCATCAACAGTTACCATACAACCTGTTGTTTTTGCTGCTTTTGATGAAGCAAGGAAAGCAACAGATTCAGCAATATCCTCTGGTAAGATATTAACGTTTAAGATCGTACGTTTACG
Source organism: Gracilibacillus thailandensis (assembly GCF_010994055.1). Classification (NCBI taxonomy): domain Bacteria; kingdom Bacillati; phylum Bacillota; class Bacilli; order Caryophanales; family Bacillaceae; genus Gracilibacillus; species Gracilibacillus thailandensis. Next base: position 55,086 of record NZ_WJID01000029.1, read on the forward strand.
ATAATGTTCTTCTAAGTCGTCTGTACCGATGCCATAGGAAGACGCACGTTCCTTCTTCCAAGAGGAGTCCCAAATCTTAGATCCTCTAATAACAGCATCTGGTAAGACAGAGTTAACGCGAATACCTAGAGCACCTCCATCAGCAGCAACTGTGCGAGCTAAATGCACTTCCGCCGCTTTTGCTGTACTGTATGCAGCAGCATTTTTGCCAGCATAAATCGAGTTTTTCGATCCGATAAATACCATGTTACCACCAATTCCTTGGTCTTTCATTAATTTGAACACTTCACGTGCGACAAGGAAATACCCTGTTACTAAAACGTTAATATTTAAGTTCCATTGATCCATCGATGTTTCTTCGAAAGGGCTAGAGCTTGCTAAACCTGCATTATTAACTAAGATATCAATACCTCCATACTCACGTACAGATGCTGCTATCGCTGCTTGAACTTCTTCTTCTTTTGTAACGTCCATTTTCACCGCAAAAGCACGATTCCAACCATATTTATCGTTGATTTCTTTTGCTAGATTCTCAGCACCTTCTAAGTTGATATCTGCAATAACTACATGGGCGCCATCTTCAATTAAACGATAGGTTGTTGCAGTACCAATACCACCAGCACCTCCTGTTACAAAGGCAACTTGACGGGAAAATTCTGTTTCTGGTGGTGCAAGGCTTAGTTTATAGAGCTCTAATGGCCAGTATTCAATTAAGTATGATTCTTCTTCATTAAGTGATACAAAGTTCCCAAGAACTGTTGCCCCACTCATAACTGCAATGGCGCGATGATAAAGTTGTTCACTAATGTTTGCTGCTTTCCAGTCTTTCCCTGTGTTGATCATCCCCAGACCGGGAATTAAAATGATACGAGGTGCCGTTTCCATGATTTCGTCGCCTTCATTCTTATTACGTTCAAAGTACGCGACATATTCCTCTTTATAGGCTTTAATGCCTTTTACAATTTTTTCTTTTAATAAATCGATATCACCTGATTGTGGATCCCAGTCAATATATAATGGTACTCGTTTAGTATGAACAAGGTGATCTGGACAGGCTGCTCCCACTTGAGATAACTGTTCTGCATTTACACTATTCACAAATGTTAAGACATCGTCATCATCATTATAGGTTGCTAACATTTGCTTATCATTGCTAACTTGTCCGCGCACAATAGGCATTACTTCTGCGAGAAGTTTTTCACGTTCTTCTTTTGCTACCGTCTGGTATTTTTCACCACCAAATAATGTCTTACCTTGTGCTTTTTGGTTAATATAACTTTCTGCTTCATTAATGATTTCAATGGTTTTATTGTAACTTTCCTTAGATGTTTCTCCCCATGTTACCAGACCATGTTTCTCCATAATCACTAATTCTGCTTTCGGATTATCTTTGACACCTTCTGCAATCATTTTAGACAGCTTGAAACCGGGGCGAATATACGGTACCCATACAAAACGATCTCCATAAATTTCTTCTGCTATCTCTTTTCCATTATCTGCACAAGCAATACTAATGATTGCATCTGGATGTGTATGATCTACCTGTTTAAACGGTAGAAAAGCATGTAATAGTGTTTCAATAGATGAACGTGGATGCTTGGAATCTATCATACAATGTGATAAATAGTCTACCATTTCCTCATCAGACATATCATCACGTTCAAGGAGTGGGCGGATATCATCCATTTTGAGTCCAGTAAAGTTATGAGCTTTCATCGTTGCCAGGTCAGAGCCGCTTCCTTTTACCCACATTACTTCAATGTCATCGCCTTTGAAATCTTTTTCCATCGTCTTAGATGATGTGTTTCCGCCACCGATGTTAACAACTGCACGATCTGAACCTAATAGATTGGAACGATAAACTAATGATTCTAATCCGTCACCTTGTGCAACTTCACTGTCATTCCATTTGTTTTGTACCACTGCATTTCCTCCTCAACATTTTTGTTTTGTTTGATTTGTTTGGTTCTGTTTTGATTATACTACAAAACAAAAATAAATCAACATAAACAAAGATTTATTATCCGTTATTTCGCTTGGATAATACTTTATTCTCGTAATCTTTTACTTCCTCGAGCCACTTTTCTTGGGCGGGTACTTCCATCTGTTCACAATAATAATCCCAAATAGCACCAAACGGATATGTTTTAAATTCTTCTAATAGTGCTAATCGATCTGTGAAATTGCCTTCTTCTTGTAATTGTTTTAAATGATCGTTAGGTAATAGTAATGCGTATAGTAATGACTTGATCATATTTCTTGTACCAATTGTCCATGCAGCGACACGATTTATACTGGCATCAAAGAAGTCCAGACCAATCATGACCTTATCTAGTGCGTCGTTTCGAACAATTTCAAGCCCGATTTCACGGAGTTCATCATCCAATATAATGACATGGTCACTATCCCAACGAACTGGTCGTGAGACGTGCAGGGCTAACCTTTCACTAAATAAAAGCATGGCAGATATTTTATTAGAAACCACTTCTGTTGGGTGGTAGTGACCACTGTCTAGTAAACAAAGCTTGTTGTTTTTAAGGGCATATCCCATGTAAAATTCATGTGAGCCAACAACATATGCTTCAGATCCGATACCAAACAACTTACTTTCTACTGCATCAATATTTAACGATTCATCAACATCCGCTGCAAATATTTCATCTAATGATTCTTTTAGACGCTTACGTGGTGTCAGTCGATCACTTGGAATATCTTTATACCCATCCGGGATCCAAATGTTCGTTAATGCTGGTTGACCTAATTCTTTTCCGAAATATTCACCGATTTTACGTGATCTGATACAATGTTCGATCCAGAAATCTCGTATCTCTTTGTCAGGATGTGCAAGTGTTAAACCATCTGCTGCTTTTGGATGGGAAAACAGGGTAGGGTTAAAATCAAGTCCTAAATCGTTTTCTTTTGCCCATTTCACCCAATTTTCAAAATGCTTTGGTTCTAATTCGTTACGATCTACCTTTTGCCCATCTGTTTCTGCATAAATCGCATGTAAATTAATTTTATGTTTTCCTGGAATCAATGATAATGCTTTTTCCAAATCACTTCTCAATTCTTCTGGAGTTGTTGCTTTACCAGGATAATCCCCAGTTACATCAATTCCACCTGACAATTCTTGCTGTTCTACTTCAAATCCGCCAATGTCATCGCCTTGCCAGCAATGAATCGAAATCGGAACATTTTTTAACCTTTCAAAAGCTTCTTCTACTGATATTCCCCATTTTTCATATTGCTTTTTTGCTGCTTGAAAATTGTCTTTTAAACTCATGCCATTTCACCTCTTATTTAAAATTTTTTAATAGCAAACGATTGATTAATCAATCGTTTTGATTGTTCAACGGAATCGATTTGACCAGTGGCCATCATTTGAGCTAATAAATTTCCAATCGCTGTAGCCTCGCCCGGTCCAGTGTAGATCGTTTTCTTACTCACTGCCGCTAGTTTTTCATTCATATAGTGATTCTTACTGCCACCACCTATGATATGGATGGAGTCATACGTTTTCCCTGTTAACGCTTCAATTTCTTTTGCTGTATGATGATAGCTTTCTACTAAGCTATCATAAATACACTTTGCAAATTCTCCCGCTGTTTTAGGGACTTGTTGATTAGTTTCCTGGCAGTAATGTTGAATCGCTTGTTTCATACTAGCCGGACTTAAAAAACGTTGATCATTGACATCTACTTTTGATGTGAATGATGATGCCTGATAAGCGAGTTCTACAAACTCAGCAAAGCTATATTGATCATTCCATTCGCGCTTAACCTCTTGGATCATCCAAAGTCCCATGATATTTTTTAAGAAGCGGATATTTTTATGAACGCCACCTTCATTAGTGAAATTATAATCAAACGCTTGTGATGTACTGATTGGTTCATGATGTTCAACTCCCATTAAAGACCATGTGCCTGAGCTAATGTAAATCGTATCTTGAGCCGGTACTGCCATGACTGCAGAGGCTGTATCATGTGTGCCAGGTAAGACAACTTCTAGATTAAAGCCAATCTCTTCTTGTACGTCTTTTGTTAAGGAACCAATTGATTGTATAGGATGACTAGGTTCAGAAAATATATGTGCAGGGATGTTTAATTTTCTTAGGAAATCTTGATGCCATGTTTGATTCGTAGCTTTTAACAGTTGGGTTGTCGTAGCATTGGTGTATTCATTTGTTATTTTGCCAGTAAGTAGATAATGTAGATAGTCAGGAATCATCAAAAAGTATTGTGCTTTTGCTAATATGTCCGGTTTTTCTTTTTGTAAGGCGAATAGCTGGTAAATTGTATTAAATGGTTGAAATTGTATGCCTGTTTCGTGGTAGATGTCTTTTTGATCGATAAGTTGAAAAACCTCCTCCATCACCCCATCTGTCCGGTGATCACGATAAGCAACCGCGTCAGTTATTCTGTTTTTGTCCTGATCTAGTAACACAAAGTCAACTGCCCACGTGTCAATTCCAATGGTTAAAGGTTGATAATGTTGTTCGACACTCTTTTTTAAACCGGTCTTAATTTCTTGAAATAGTCCGTCAATATCCCAACACAAGTGGCCGTTTTTCTCTTCCATCTCATTTTCAAACCGATGGATTTCATCTAATACTAGTTTGTTATGTTGAAGATAGCCTGCAATTATCCGTCCACTCGAAGCTCCAATGTCAACGGCTAAATTACATTTTTGCAAGTGAATCACCCCTTTTTGTAAGCGATTTATACATCTATCATAAAGGAATCACTTTAAATAATATATATCGAAAATTACAAATTTATTGTCCTTTTTTGCGAATAAGAAAAAAGCAAAAAACCCTATGAGTTAGATGAATCCAAACATCTACATCATAGGGGCTTCGTTGAACTCATTTAATTATTTTAATGCATATGCTTGTCTACGTACTTCCCATAATCAGGGACGGCAATTTGGTCAAATTCTTTTACTAATTTTGTTAAACCATTCGTTAATACCTCACCGGTCATCGGTAATCCATGACCGGTTACCGCAATCTTAGGATTCAATTGATTTAATTTTTCTACTGATCGTTTCGCAGCTTTCCAATCCGTGGTCAAATATCGTGGTGGTCCACTTATTTCCTGTTGTTGTGTAAGTACTTTATAAAGATCTTCCTGTTTAACGGTCACAAATGCATCTCCTACTAGTAAAGTTCTGTCTTCTTCTCTAAACAGAGAAACATGTCCTGGGGTGTGTCCGGGAGTATGGATCCATTTAAAGCTGTCCATATGCGGAATAGTTCCGTCAACTGGCAGCATTTCAATATGGTCACCTAAATCAATCGGTTCATTGGGAAACATAGGGGACATTTTTGCTATCATCCCACCTTCAACAGTAGGATCTGGTTCTGGATATGCTTTTTTCCCTGTTAAGAAAGGTAATTCTTGCTCATGCGCATATACAGGGATATTCCAATGCTTAACTAGTTCCACAACAGCTCCAACATGGTCAAAGTGACCATGCGTCAGTATGATAGCTTTCGGACTGCTATCAGGTCCGAAACGCTCTTCTGTAACCGAAATAATCTCACTTGCTGAATCCGGCATCCCTGCATCTACTAAAACAAAGTCATTTGATTCTGGATTTCCAACGAACATAATATTGACAATTTGAATTGTAAGGCAAAGTACATCTGGCAATACTTGTGTGCTTACCCCACTTCCTATGGACGTTGCAGGAATATGATGATAATCACTTCCGTAATTCATTTCTTGATCCATGTATCTATCCTCCTGAATGAATAGTTGATTTCATTTTATTGTTCCATTGATTCACAATCATATTTATACAACTATAAAAAACATCTAGTTGATAAAAATGGGCATAAATCAACCAATTGTAAATTTAAATTTGAAACATACTGCGCTTTCCGTGGGCTCGGCTTCAGCTAACTTGATGAAGAAAAGCACTTCACCAAGTGGATCTTCAGCTCTCGTGAGTCCCACAGGAGTCTCCGTATTCTGCCTCCGCTACATTTAGTGTTCTGAATTAGGAATTGGAAATGATTACCGAGAATATATACGCTTGCTTCCCTTTTTTTTTACAGAACACTATTCGAAGCTGCGGAAAAATGCGACACTCCTGGGGGAACAGCACGAGCCGAAGATCCACTTTGCAAAGTGTTTTTCTTTGCAAAGTTAGCTCAAGATCGCCCCCGGAAAGGGAGTATTTTTCCGCAGCGACGATTATTCCCTCATCAAAATTCTGTAGGGAAGAGAGCACTTGCTTATGTTATTTTACAGTTTATAGATTCTGTCACTTTTATTGCTTGTTATGAAAAAATGCAGTTAATCTTCTTTGATTAACTGCATTTTATAAGCTTTAGGCGTCATTCCGTATTTCTTTTTAAATAGGCGATAGAAATAGCTAATATTCTCATAACCCACTTCTTCTGCAATGGATTGCATCGGTAAATCACTATACACTAATAAGTTCTTGGCTACTAACAGGCGTTTTTGCTGAACCAAATCTTTGAAATTTTGATTAGTTAATGATTTGATCTCTTTACTTACCCAGTAAACCGTTTGATTAAAACGATTTGCTAGTGATTGTAAATTAGCTTCTTGATAGTGTTCTTCGATGTAGCGAAATACTTCTGTTAAGAAGGTGTGCTGTTCGGATTGAATAGTACTTCGATTTGTTTGATTTTGTTGTTCGATCAACTCAATGATAAGTAATCCCATTAAAAATTTAATTTTCGACTTCGATAAGATCGATTCTTCCATCATTTCTTTTAATAATTGTTGCATAATGTCTTGAATACGATCAGAATTAGAGACTGGATAATATAAATACTCACCTTTTTGGCTAAAATCAAAAATACTATTCATGAGAAAATAAAGCATTTGACTCTGGACAAATCCAGTTGATAAGTTAGATAGAATATAATCAAAAAAGGCTGGATGAATAATAAAGTTGATTACAATATCATTTTCTTCACACGCAGCTAACTCATGTTCGATATGTTGATTTAATAGCAGGATATCACCTTGCTTTAAAGTGATTGGCTGATCAGCTACCTTTTGATGAAATTGACCATGGAAGACATAATTCATTTCAATATAATCATGAGAGTGTCTGGGAAAATTAATATATCTGGGGTGTTTGCGAATCATGATCAGATCGTCTTTTAGAAACTTTTCACTTTGGATAACGAAATCAGATGTAAGATCTGTATATATTTTTTTATTAACCGCTTGATTTCCTTTTAATATCGCAAGCTCTTCTTCTGTTTCTTTGATTAATTCCTCGTATAAGAACGTATCCAAGTGCTCCTGCCCCCTTTAAACCAAAATGGGACATTCCCAGTCCCCCCATAACCATGGATTTAAGAAAAAGGAAGCGCGGCTAAGTCGCTTCCTTTTGTCAAATTAATAATTGGAAAAGTTGTTCATCTTTGTTAATTTCGATGTAAGTGAAGCCTTTTTTCTCCATGCGGGAGATGATTTGATGATAATCTTCAGCCTGTTGGAGTTCAATCCCTACTAGAACAGGTCCCTTATCACGGTTGTTCTTTTTCGTATATTCAAAGCGGGTGATGTCATCATCCTTACCTAAGACCTCATCCATGAATTCGCGTAATGCACCGGCACGTTGAGGGAAATTCACAATAAAATAATGCTTAAATCCTTCATAGATTAAAGAACGTTCTTTAAATTCCTGCATGCGATCGATATCATTATTTCCACCACTTACGATACATACGACATTTTTTCCTTTAATCTCATCTCGATAGTAATCAAGTGCAGATACAGGTAACGCCCCTGCTGGTTCAGCTACGATTGCATTTTCATTATATAAATCTAATAACGTTGTACATAGCTTACCTTCTGGAACAACTGCGATATCATCAATAAATTCCTTGGCAATGTCAAACGAAATATCTCCAACACGTTTTACACTGGCACCATCTACAAATTTATCGATTTTATCTAATTTGACCACTTCATCTTTTGCTAGTGCTGCTTTCATGGAGGCTGCGCCTTCTGGTTCAACACCGATAATTTTTGTATCTGGACTAATACTACTTATGTAAGACCCGACACCAGAAATTAGTCCACCACCACCTACAGCCATAAAGACGTGGGATATTGGCTCTTCCATGCTGTCCAATATTTCCAAACCGATCGTGCCTTGTCCTGTAATGGTTCTCGTATCATTAAATGGATGGATAAATGATGCATTATGTTCGTTACAATATTCCATTGCTTGATCAAAAGAATCATCAAATGTGTCACCTATTAAACGGATTTCTACAAACGGACCACCGAAAAATTCAACACGGTTAACTTTTTGACGAGGTGTTGTACTAGGCATAAAAATCACACCTTTTACACCCAACGCTTTACAGGAATAAGCAACACCTTGTGCATGATTCCCAGCACTAGCACAAACTACTCCATTTTCTAATTCTTCTTTTGTCAAACCTTGCATCAAATTGTATGCCCCGCGAATTTTAAATGAACGGACAACTTGTAAGTCTTCTCTCTTGAGATAAACATTACAATCATATTTATCAGATAAAATGGTGTCGCGTTGCAGCGGTGTTTTAACGACTACATCTTTTAGTACTTGATTTGCAATTATGATATCTCTCACTTGAATTGGATTGACTTTTGTACTCATGATTAGAACCCTTCCTACTTCGATTGTTAGATTTATACTAACATAAAGAAGCGGAATAGAAAATATTTTTATTCGTTTATTTTTCTTGTTTTAACAGACTAAAATGGCTACATCCGTGTTTTGTACTGTGATTGACTGAGTTACTTGCTTACCTTGTAAACAATCCTGATAGACTGTGCCCTCTTCTAAAGCCACCGTCACAGGGTCATTATTATGGTTAAGAATAAACAAGAATGTCTTATCATTTGCTACACGCTCTACGATTTCTACATTTTTGGGTGCCTCTAATGGTGCTCTGACTTGTAATTGCTGTAAGATTCCACTTATTAATTGATCAAGGTACTCATCTGATGGATTGGTACCAACATAAATCGAGCTTCCTTGTCCATATCGATGAATCGTTACTGCAGGCTTGTCCTGATACCAATTTTCTTTATACGTTGCAATCGCTTTTGCACCTTCCAATTTAATGATATCGGCCCAAGTGTCGACAATAAATTTCTCTCCATTCGCAACCATTGTATTTTTTTCATCATCTGCCATTGGAGCAAATTCTTCCACTGTTAATCCTAACAGTGATCGTAATGGTGCAGGATAACCTCCTAAATGGATATGGTCTTGTTCATCTACAATACCACTGAAAAAGCTAACTATTAATGTTCCGCCGTTTTTCACAAATTGCTCGAAATTGTTTTCGTCACCGTCACGAATCATATATAACATTGGTGCCACTACGAATTGGTAATCCGCTAAGTTTCCATTTGGTTCTACAAAATCAACCGCAATATTCTTTTCATAGAATGAGCGGTAATATTGGTAGACTTGATCTAAATAAGATAAACGGTTATGTGGTTTTCCTTCATGCTCCACAGCCCACCAATTTTCCCAATCAAAAACAATCGCAACTTTTGCCGTACCTCGCGCTCCTGCCAGTCCATCCAATTGTTTTAATTCATTCCCTAATTGTTTTACCTCTTGATAAACACGGCTATTTGAATCATTGGAGTGGGGAACCATGGCACCATGGAACTTTTCTGCTCCGGCTTTTCCTTGACGCCATTGGAAATACATGACACCATCTCCACCACGTGCTACAGTTGAATAACTCCACAACCTCATTTTCCCAGGTTTTTTGGTCAGATTTATATCACGCCAGTTTACATGAGATGTTACCTGCTCCATTAAGTAAAACGGTTGGCCATTTTTTAGACTGCGCATTAAATCATGGTGCATCGCATGTCGATAAGGTTTTCCTTCTCTCGGATCTGGATACGAATCCCATGTCACTAAATCCATTTCTTTAGCCCACCCAAAATAATTTAACGGCTTGAATTCATACATAAAGTTAGTAAATACCGGTATATCTGGAGTAATTTCCCGTAATACCTCTTTCTCTATTTTATATAAATCAAAAATAGCATCATTCATAAAGCGTTTATAGTCTAATTTTTGACTAGGGTTATAAAAAGTAGGCAAATTAACCGGAAATTGAATTTCATCCCACTCATTATAGCGCTGGCTCCAAAAATTCGTTCCCCATTTTTGATTTAAGTTCTCTATTGTCTGATAACGATTTTTTAACCATTCGCGAAATGATGATAAGCTTTCATCACTATAACACTCTGCTAAGTGACATCCATATTCATTGTTGATATGCCACATTTTTAATGCAGGATGGTCTTTATATCTGTTGGCCATTTCCTTAACCAATTGTTTAACTGCATAACGAAACCGCTTACTATTAGGTGAATAATGTTGGCGAGAACCAATTTGATAAGGTACTCCATTTTCTTGTACGGCTAACACCTCTGGATATTCTTTTGACAGCCAAGCTGGTGGTGAGGCTGTTGCTGTTGCTAAAGAGACACCAACTCCGTGCTCGTGTAAAATATCTAACACTCTATCTAACCAACTAAAATCAAACTTACCTTCTTCTCGTTCCAGCACGGACCAGCTAAATATGGCTACAGAAACAAGGTTTACCCCAGCCTCTTGCATTAACTTAGCATCTTCTAACCAAACATTTTCATCCCATTGCTCCGGATTGTAATCTCCACCAAATGCAATACTAGGCATCACTTCATCTATACGTTTAACCATATTCAACACTCCTTCAGTTATTCTCATTATGTATCAACTAATACGTACATCTTATAAGAAAACGTTATCATAATCAACCAATATTAATTGGCTACTCCTTCATACGCCAAAACAAAATGCTGATTTTTCCATAAACTAATTCTTTCCTAAGAAGGAAGATGGTGAGTATTTTGATTAAACAACAAAACAGCTTATTTGGATCTTGGGAACAAGCAATTGGAACAGTATTATCTGCAATAGGAAATACACCTTCCATTGCACTTACTTCGGAAGTTAAAGAGAATCTGGATTTAATAGGAAATGTAATGCAAGCAACAGGCAATGCACTCCAGGTCGAACAATTTTCTTTAAAAGAGTTAAAAAGTTTAGGAAACGAGATTCAGGCGATAGGAAATGCAACAGAGGTTGCTTCATTGCATTTTCCAGTATCAGTTAAAAGAAAACAGCTATTAAATATACAGGGAGATATCCTTCAGGCGCTAGGAGGCAGTATTAATTTTGCTGAGGAATCGCACAAAGAGCTTACAATGGAAGTGTTATACAGTGCATTTGGTAATTTACTACAAGTAATTGGTAACAGTTTGCAAGCTCTCTCTACTCAAAATACAACAAAAGCAGAAGAATTAAATGCTATCGGGAATTGGATTCAAGCCACTGGTGCTATTATGACTGCGGTTGCGGAAACAATTCAATAGTTCAAGACTTTTATCATGTTCACAGGGAGCCTAATGAAACGTATCAGGAATTTATCAGAGTGATATATTATTTAGGGTTTATCCTGAGAATCGTCCCCGCCGGATCTGATATCCAAAATCCCGCAGAATGTTCATGAATCTCTACTTCATCGCGTCTCGGTACCTTCTCCTTATTAAATAATTGTGAGGTTTCATCTAGCCGACTTGACTTAAGTTCCAACCATACATCCTGTTGTGCGTAATTTTCCATACAATCTAGCCATAGGGTAGAACCACCAAATTCAAAAGCAACTGAATTTGCTTCTGTACCTTTAAGAGGAAGACCCAGAATATCTTTATAAAATGCTACCGTTCCTTCAAATTTATATTTTGGTATTTTAATGGCTATATTATTTCCTCCTTCAATTTGCATGATTAACCTCCTCAAATAAATCTAGTTTATTTCCGTACAGATCTTCAAAACCAACCCCTATACCTCCTGGTACATTCACGGGCTCACCTTGAAATTTTACACCATTTACTTTTAAATGTTGATAGGTGTTATGAATATCATTCACCTTAAACATAAGTAAAACTTGTTCTGCAGCTTGTCTACCTACAAGTTGTTTTTCCTCAGCAGTAACCGCTTCTACCAACTCTATAACGATCTCACTATTTGCTTGTGGCGCAACTGTCAAATAACTCCAATCATCCGTGAATTGTGTTTCATTTCGAATGATGAAACCTAACTTTTCCGTGTAAAAAGTCTTTGCCTCTTCTTTATTTTGAACAAAAAGAGTGATTTGGCATGTACTATCTATCATAGAAAACTCCCTTTCTCATTCTAAGCTAATTCTATTTATAGCACAGAGTGATCCAGTCGATTTCTTATTTTTTGCTTACCTAATCTAATTCTATAACGCCATAATGAAATAATGCGTTTTTCCGTTTATATTGTGTAAAACCATGGTATCGAAAGCGTTCACTCTTCCAATGATCTTTCAAGACTACACGACTTCTAGCAACTCTTTTTGCTTCTTCCAACACTAAATTCGTAAGGTCGTCTTCCAAAGCCTTTGCCCTTATTAGATTTAATCCATTCGAAGCATCAATCGTTTCATGAAACATTGGATCAAAATATACGACATCAAAAGCCTTAGATTTCTGCTGTTGTAAGTATTCCAGATGTTGAACATGCTTCACCTCAATTCTCCTCATGGCTATATTAAACCTTTCATTAGTGCTGATAAAATGCTGTAAGCCTTCATTTACCATGATATAAATGGCTTTACTTCCTTCTAAACCGGTTACTAAACCATCAGAACCTACCGCCAAACTAGCTATGATACTATCTGATGCCAGCCCTAATGTACAATCTAATACAGACATACCCTTTTCCAATTTTGCTGTTTTCACAAATGGATCTTCTTCTTTACGTAGCAGCCGTTTTGCTCGTACCATTGCCAAATTCGGATGAAAAAAAAGATTCATTTGCTCGTCTAAAGGAGAAAGAGACAATTTATCTTTTCCAACAACCATGACATCTTCTTTATAATCGTCTTTTAATCGTTGAATCGACCGTCCATTTCGTTTTATATAGGGAATTTGATATTTAGTAGATAAATGTTGTGCACTTTGAATTAGTTTAGGTGCTGAGCGCCCTGCAGTAGTTAAAATCATCTGATACTTCCTATTCTACTTGTTTTTTTTATTATACTATAACTAATTTTAAAGCATAATAAAACGGCATTATTCCTATTTTTAAATTTTTAAACTTTGTTCATTCGATTGACAAAGTAAGTTTTGATTGATACAATCAAGCTTGTCAAAAATTACATCAGGAGGTGCAAGAGAGCAGAACACTCTCAACATGTTATGAAAGCGAATTATCTTTATATAACTTTAATTACTTTAGTTGCTACATTAGGTGGTCTCTTATTTGGATATGACACGGCTGTTATATCTGGAGCAGAAGGAGCTTTGGAAGCGTTTTTCATTGATGAATTAAATTTAAGCTCTTTTATCCATGGTGCAACCGTATCTAGTGCATTAATCGGATGTATCATTGGTGGTTTAATCTCTGGTTTATTAGCGACAAATATAGGACGTAAAAAGTCTCTGATTGTGGCTGCAATTCTATTTCTAGTTTCAGCACTAGGTTCAGCGTTTCCTGAGTTTCTATTTTACGAACAAGGGGAAGCATCGATTGCACTTTTAGCAACATTCAACCTTTATAGAATCATCGGTGGTATTGGTGTAGGTCTTGCATCTGCTGTTTCTCCAATGTATATTGGTGAAATTGCACCACCATCTATTCGTGGACGTTTAGTTTCTTTAAACCAATTTGCCATTATTTTTGGAATGTTAGTTGTGTATTTTGTGAATTGGGGAATAGCAAGAGGTCAATCACTAGAATGGATCAACGACATCGGTTGGCGTTATATGTTCCTATCTGAAGCGATTCCAGCGGCCTTGTTCTTACTATCGTTATTTGCTGTTCCGGAAACACCACGTTACCTTGTTTCCCAAGGTAAAAATGAAAGCGCAATGGATATTCTGAACAAACTGTATGATCAGACAGCAGCAAAAGCTACATTATTTGAAATCAAAAACTCCTTTGACGTGAAAAAAGCAAAACTTTTCACATATGGTAAGGCAATCATTGTAATCGGTGTCTTACTATCTGTTTTCCAACAATTTGTTGGGATTAATGTAGCCCTTTACTACGCTCCAAGAATTTTTGAAAGCATGGGAGCAGCAAGAGATGCGGCAATGCTACAAACGATTACGATGGGGTTAGTGAATGTCATCTTTACCGTCATCGCCATCTTAACAGTGGATAAGTTTGGACGTAAACCACTACTTATCATAGGTTCACTAGGTATGACTGTTGGTATGTTCGGTGTAGCAGGATTGGCTTTTTCTAATACAATTGGAATCGCTACACTTGTATTTATCATTATCTATACTGCTTCCTTCATGATGTCTTGGGGACCTGTTGTTTGGGTATTAATCTCTGAAATCTTCCCTAATAAGATCCGTGGACAAGCAGTAGCAATTGCGGTAGCTGCACAATGGGCTGCGAACTACTTCATCTCCTCTACTTATCCAGCAATGATGGAATTTAGTGGTGGATTGACATATGGCTTTTACGGTCTGATGAGTTTAATTTCTGCTATTTTCATATGGAAGTTCGTACCTGAAACGAAGGGACGCTCATTGGAAGAATTGGAAAGAGTTTTATTTAAGAAATAGTTCTATACGGTATAGAGTTAGTCTCAATTGAATGGACCTCACCTAATACCTAATGCGTATCAGGTGAGGTCCATTTTTTCAGTCTGTTTATAAAGCGAAACTATAATCAGTAGGGTTTTAGCATTGTGATAAAAACAAAGCGCTTAATATTCCGCTATTTAAGAGCGATATGTATTTCTATTTCACCACTGGGTAGATACTTTTCAAAATCAACGGTATAACCACGTTCAAGCTCACCTGATTCCTCTAATCTCCATATCTTTTGCCATGTTTTTAAGATCCCTTCTTCTTCTAATGAAGCTACTTTAAAAACTTTATAGTTCGATTGATCTGGTATCACTATTCTTCCATATTCAGCATCTTCAATTCCTACACCTATCGAATAATCGCCTTTAAAGTCACTTGCATAGTCAAAATATACACCATATACTGTATCACTTTTTCCTTCTAAACTTTGATAAGCTTCCTTCCACATACTTTGGATTTTTTCCATCATTTGATCATCATTGAAATTATTAGTTCGAATACTAGTAAGTAAATTAATTTTCATACCCTTTCACCCAGCCTTTAAAAAGTGTTTAATAATATAACGTTAGAAACCGTAAATAAGTTTCGACAAATCTTATAAGTTATAAGAAAATACTGAGCAAAAGTCGCTCGAAAATGTGGATCTTCAAGCTAAACAAATCCCACAGGAGTCGAGTTGGCAGCCTTTGCTAAGTACTGCTCTATACAATATAGGTCAGAGTTAAAAACTTGCATTATTGCTCCATAAAAGTGCTAAAATATAGCATTAAAATCTCTAAAAGATTGATACCAATATTTATATAAAATAAAAAAAGGTGCCAGTCATTATTTAATGTCTGACACCTCTGTATATTCTTTATTAAAATGCATTTTGTAGATTTGGAACAACTTGTTTCTTACGTGATACGACACCTTTTAATGTGGCTGTTTTGTTTTCAAGTGTTACACCAAATGCTTCTGCTACTTTTTCTTCTGCTTCACCTACTGCAAGTACGACAGAATCATTATTCAAGATGTCGGTGATGACGAAAACGAATAGCTTTAAATCTTTGTTCGCTACTGTTTTTTCAATTGCTGGTTCTATTTTATCGCGTAGCGCTAGTACATCATTAACTTCAACCGTATTTACTTGCGCAATTTCTACTTTGTTTCCATTCATATCGAATTCTTTTGCGTCCATGGAAATTAGTTCTTCAGCTGATTTATCACTTAAATCAGCACCAGCTTTTAGCATTTCAAGACCATACTTTTCAGCATCTACACCAGCGATTTCAGCCAATTCTTTCGCTGCTTCTATATCTTGATCTGTACATGTTGGTGATTTGAATAAAAGTGAATCAGAAATAATTGCTGAAAGCATTAATCCAGCTGTTTCTTTTTTCATTTCTACACCATGTTCTTTGTATAATTTGTTAAGAATAGTCGCTGTACACCCAACCGGTTCTGCACGGTAATATACAGGATCTTTTGTTTCAAAGTTTGCGATACGGTGATGATCAATAACTTCCAACACTTGTACGCGATCGATATCATCAGCACTTTGTTGACGTTCATTATGATCGACTAAAATCACCTGATCAACTTCATCTGATACATTTTCAACCATGCGTGGTGCAGTTTGTTTGAAATAATCCAATGCATATTGTGTTTCATTGTTCACTTCACCTAAACGAGCTGCTTCTACATCTTCCCCTAGCGCTTGTTTAAGCTCTGCATATGCAATTGCTGAACAGATCGTGTCTGTATCCGGGTTTTTGTGTCCAAATATTAATGTGTTTGCCATGATTCATACTCCTTTATTTACCAAATGTTTATCTCCAACTCTATTATACAGGAATTGTGACGAAAGAAAAATAGTTTACTTCATTTGTCCGTTACCATATAATAAATATTTCGTAGATGTTAATGCTTCTAAGCCCATAGGTCCGCGAGCATGTAATTTCTGTGTACTAATACCAATTTCTGCACCAAATCCAAACTCAAATCCATCGGTAAACCTTGTTGATGCATTATGATAAACAGCTGCTGCGTCTACCTCATTCATAAACCTTACAACATGCTCATCGTTTTCAGTAATAATGGATTCGGAATGATTGGTGCCATATTGATTAATATGATCAATCGCTTCTTGCACCGAGTCTACAACCTTGATTGCGACGATATGATCTAAATATTCTGTTTCATAGTCTTCTTCGGTTGCCTTGATAATATGATTACCTTTAGACACTGTGATACTATCACCATGTATTTCGACATTGGCATCCTGTAACGCTTGAATTAATGCCGCTAAATGACTTTCCGCCCAGTTACGCTCTACTAAAATAGTTTCAATCGCATTACATACGGAAGGTCGTTGTGTTTTCGCATTAATCGCTATCTCAATGGCCATGTCCTTGTTTGCTGATTCATCGATAAACAAATGACAATTACCTGCACCTGTTTCTAATACCGGCACTGATGCATTTGCAACAACCGTATCAATTAATTTTTTTCCTCCACGAGGAATTAATACATCTAAATATTCATTCAGTTTGAACATTTGTGATGCTGTCTCACGACTCGTATCTTCGACAAGCTGTACAGCATTTTCTGGTAGGTCAGATTGTTTCAATGCATCATGAATCACTTTAACTAAAGCAGTGTTGGAATAAATCGCTGATGAGCTTCCTCTAAGTAATACAGCATTTCCAGTTTTTAAACAAAGACTTGCAGCATCAATGGTTACATTTGGTCTTGCTTCATAAATCATTCCGACTACACCAATTGGTACACGTGCCTTTTGGATTCTTAAGCCATTTGGCCGGCTCCATTCTTCCATAATCTCACCAATTGGATCCTTTAAATCGGTTAGCTGGATTAAGGCATCTGCCATATCTTCAATTCGTTCTTCGTTTAAAATGAGACGATCAATTAATGATTCATGTAGGCCATTATTACGACCAGCTACGATATCACGGTTATTTTCCGCCATGATATAATCCTTTTGTTTTCTTAGTTCATTAGCTAACAATTTTAGAGCCTGATTCTTTTGTTCAGTAGATTTAGTTGCTAAAGCAGTTGTTGTAGCATTTGCTAGTTTTGCTTTCTGAATTAAATCACTCATAATTATAAGCCTCCTCTATTGATATTACGAGTCGATCACGATGAATGACTTCAGGACGATTACTTGCAGATTGTTCCATCGCTATTTGACTCGATTCCCCCTTGAATTTAATTAATTCATCAGATGAATAATTGACTTGCCCTTTTGCGATCACATGATCTTCAAAAACTAAATCGACAACAGCTCCAACCGGAAAATCTCCGTCTACCCATTTTATCCCTGCAGGCAATAAACTTTTTCCTTGGTAAAGAATGGCATCACTTGCTCCTTTATCAACGTGTAGCTTCCCTGAAACATTAGAATGAAAAGCAATCCATTGTTTCTGTTTGCGGTAACTATTCGTTAAATCTTCACCAATATACGTACCATCACCTTGGTTCTGCATAATGCGGATTAATTTATCTTCACCATCACCGGTACCTACAAATACTTTGACACCAAGTGAAAGAGCGGTTTTAGCTGCTAAAAGTTTGGATTTCATCCCTCCAGTTCCGAATTTAGATCCAGATTCGTGCTTCGTTTGCTGTAAAATTTCTGCTGATAAATTCTTAAGACGATGATATTTTTTAGCTGTTGGATCTGTTTTTGGATTTTTGTCATAAAGACCATTAATATCAGTTAACATGACTAAGAAGTCTGCATGAACAAGTCCACTTACTAATGCGGATAACATGTCATTATCACCAAATGTTAATTCATCAATTGCTACGGTGTCATTCTCATTAATAATCGGGATTGTATCTCGTTTCAATAATTCCGTCAATGTCGAATAAACATTACTATATTGTATTTCATTACTGAATACATCTTTCGTTAGTAATAGCTGAGCAGTAACCATGTTATATGTTCGAAACTCATCCGTATAGGCTTGCACCAGCAAACCTTGACCAACGGCTGCTGCTGCTTGCTTTCCTGCTATAGTAACAGGTCTTGTCGGGTAACCTAAATCGAAGAAACCAGCAGACACGGCACCAGACGATATTAATATTACTTCGTAGTTTTGCCTTTTTAGTTTTGCAATCGCTGCAGTATGTTCTTTTAATTTAATGAGATCAAGACCACCATTTTTGTTCGTTAATGAACTGCTCCCGATCTTCACTACAATACGCTGCTTTGCCATAAGTTTTCACGCCTTCACTTATTAAAGTGTTAGAGTATCTTACACTTTACCTAACACCTTAAAATATTATCTAAGTATAGAACTAAAAAAGCCCTTTTCATCCTTCATATCGTAAAGGACGAAAAGAGCCATTTCCGCGGTACCACCTTTGGTTGAACAATTGAGTAATATGTTCCCCTTAACTCTTTAACGCAGAGTAACGATTAAGTTTATGCTTAACAGTTCATAGAGTAGGTTCATTAGTATAGCGGGTGATGGAATTTTTCAGCCTGTGAATTCCACTCTCTTCTCACCATATTCCTAACTACTGGCTCTAGTCATTACTTTTACTTATTCTAAAGCTATTATAGAAAATAGTTACACAAATCTCAAGTATTAATATTTCACTTTTACAGTCCAGTTAAATGGATCTTTTTCGGATCCATATTGAATACCTGTCAATGTATCATATAGACGTTTAGCAATTTCTCCCGTTTTTCCGTTATTGATTTCCATTTTCTTACCTTCCCATGCAAGCTCTCCTACTGGAGAAATAACAGCAGCGGTACCTGAACCAAACGCTTCTTCTAATTCTCCATTTTGATAATGTTCATATAGCTCTTCCATGGAGATCTTACGCTCCACGACCGGAATCTCCCAATACTCCAATAATTGAATAACAGAGTTTCTTGTAACCCCTTCTAAGATACTTCCATTAAGTGCTGGTGTTACGACTTCACCATTTATTTTAAAGAAAACGTTCATACTGCCAACTTCTTCAATATATTTCTTTTCAACACCATCCAACCATAATACTTGCGCATATCCTTCATCAGCCACCTGTTCCTGCGCCTTCAAGCTTGATGCATAGTTACCGGCAGTTTTTGCTTCACCTGTACCACCTTTTACCGCACGAACAAATTGATTTTCTACTGCGATTTTCACAGGATTAATACCTTCTTCATAGTAGGCACCTACTGGAGATAAAATCACAATAAACTGGTATGTAGCAGATGGAGCAACACCTAAATACGGCTCGGTAGAAATAATAAATGGTCTAATGTAAAGAGATGTTCCAGGGGCATCTGGTACCCAGTCTTGATCGATATGAACCAAATGTTTGATTGCATCGATAGCATATTCTTCATCAATTCTCGGGATACACAATCTATCATTGGATCGATTTAAGCGTTCCATATTCTTATCTGGGCGGAATAACTGAATTTTATCCCTTTTGGTACGATATGCTTTCAACCCTTCAAATACCGTTTGACCATAATGGAAAACAATAGCTGCCGGATCAAGTACAAGTGGTTGGTACGGTACAATACGCGGATTATGCCAGCCCTTGTCTGCATTATAGTCTTGAATAAACATATGATCGGTAAAATATTTTCCGAAAGATAGTTGATCTGATTTTGGCTTTTCTTTTGGCTTTTCGTTTTTGATATAAGTAATGGTATACTCTGACATAAAAAAAGACTCCTCGTTTGAATGAATTCAATAATATTTCGGTAAAATAACCTATAATCTATATTTTATTACTAAACGACTAGAAATGACAACCATTTATTTTGAAAATTTTCTAACAATTAAAGGAGTATTATCATGGGTTATGAACTTTCCGAACGGTTTGAAGCTGCTTTTAACCAAATACATGATAAATTATGTGATTATGCAAATGAACATAACAATCATGCATCATTTACAGAAGTATTGACAAAAGCGAGAGTCCAACATCATGTCATTGATCAATATTATGATTTATTAAAACAATGCAGTAAACTGCGAAATGCCATGGTACACCGGAAAATTAAGGAAGACTTCTATATTGCAGAACCACACGAAGATGTGGTCAAGGAAATGGAGCAATTGGCAGAATTACTAGCTGAACCTCCAACTGCCTTGTCCATTGCTTCCAGACCAGTCGAGTATTTTGATTTTAGTTCACCAATAAAGAAATTAATGGCGAAAATGCAAGAAAAAGAATACTCACAGTATCCCATCTATCAAAAGGATAAATTAATTGGAATGTTGACAGATGGGGATATTGCAACTTGGTTTGCTGCAAATATCGATCAATTAAAGATTGAATTAGATCAACCTATTGGAGAGGTATTTCAAATTGAGAAGAAAGAACATACAAAGATTGTAGCAAAAAGTGCTACTGTAATGGATATCGAAGCAATATTCAGAGAGTATTTAGAAAAAAATAAAAAAATAGAAGCAATCATAATCACGGAAACTGGTACAGCAGCAGAGCTACCAATAGGAATCATCTCCTCATGGGATCTAATCCGACTGAAAACATACAACTTCCCACTGCTTAAACACACCTAATACATCAGGCGGTGTCTGATCAAACCAAAGGATTACGGCTAAGTAAATGTTACTAAAATAGCAGATAAACTGTCGTAGCTTCCATAAACTGCGCAGTAACTTAGACATGGATTTGTTCTCCTCCCGTACTCGTACTACATTAAGAGATAATTTTGAAATATATCGTGATGATAATTACCACTCCGGCTGCCCACTTCCCTTTCCGTGGGGTTTGCCCTTCAGCTAACTTTTTCGAGCAAAAACCGCTCGAAAAAGTGGAACTTCAGGACAAACAATTCCCACAGGAGTGAAAGTGGGCGGCCTTCGTTAAAATAGGCTCCACAACTCTTATTCGAAATTAGCCAGTCGATTTCTCCACTATATGTAGCGTAGGGTAGGGTACGACTATGCTAAAAGGGTTAGACCTGTGATTAAACAGAAAACTTTTGTTCCATGAGTTCATTTCTTTCTATAATCAGAGCA